>NZ_JAILWM010000001.1:600000-828616 GCF_025698945.1 Nitrosopumilus sp. | reverse complement strand
TGCATCACATTTTTTTGATATGCTTTTTATTTTATCGAGAAATTTTGATACTGATTCATCCGTGTTTACTCCAGGTAAAATTTTTGGTGGATTTGCTTCGTATCTGATTGTCATATTGTCGTTTTTTGTCTCCTTGGTTAAAACCTTTGAATACCAAAACCAACAAGGACTAGTAGGAAAGATTCAAGATGAATTTAGATGAGTTAAAATCCACATTTTCTAATCCCATAAATCCTAAAATTGATTTTGATGAAAAATATCGTTTGGCATCTGTTCTAGTGGTGATTTATGGTAGTGAGCCAAGAATTGTAATGACTGAAAAACCAAAACATATGACATTTCATGCTGGTGAAATATCTTTTCCAGGAGGAAAGTTAGAAGAAGATGATCAGGATCTTCTTCACACAGCATTACGTGAGACTAGTGAAGAGATAGGCCTTGAAATTACACGAAAGCAGGTAGTTGGCCAACTAGATCCTGTTGTTACTTTGAATTCTGGATTCCTGATTTTACCATTTGTTTCAGTTCTTGATGAAATTCCTCCACTATCTGCTAATCGTGAGGTTGAAAAAATTTTTCATATTCCTTTTGAATCATTTTTAAAAACAATGGCAAAAGATCCTGATCCTACTCATAACATCATTCAAGAGATGTATACATTTGAGTATCAGAATCAAATAGTCTGGGGAGCCTCTGCTCGAATTCTAAAACAACTTAGAAATCATCTTCAAACCTGAGATTCATTTAAAAAGAGCTCTTCGTGCCTGAAAAACTATGGCTGCTCGTAAGTCTTCTCCAAGAAAGATTCGTCTGCTTAAAAAAACAAAGCAGGCTTCACCAGTACCAGCTTGGATAATTCTCAAAACAAAGAGAGGTGTTAGAACCAATCCAAAGCGTAGAGCTTGGAGATCTACAGATGTGGAGGTTGGATAGATGTCTCAAGAATTAGAACGAGTTTATACTATCAATCTGGGTAAGGCTTTACTCTCTCAATCTCAACACAGGGCTGTTAGAGCAACAAACATGATTAAAGAATTTGCAAGACATCATATGAAAGTTGAAGATATTAAAATTGAAGAAGAGTTAGCTCATCAAGTTTGGGCTAGAGGAGTTAGAAGTCCACCAAGAAAAATTAGAGTCAGAATGAGTAAGACTGATGAAGGTTATGTTTTAGTTTCACGTTATGATGAAGAAGCAGAATCAAAAATTACTGCTGAAAAAGACACCAAAAAAATTGATGATAAAATAAAGACTCCAGCTAAAGAAGAAAAGAAAGAAACACCAGCTAAAGAAACACCAGCTAAAGAAACACCAGCTAAAGAAACACCAGCTAAAGAAACACCAGCTAAAGAAACACCAGCTAAAGAAACACCAGCTAAAGAAACACCAGCTAAAGAAACACCAAAGAAAGAAACTCCAGCTAAAGAAACACCAAAGAAAGAAACTCCAGCTAAAGAAACACCAAAGAAAGAAACTCCAGCTAAAGAAACACCAAAGAAAGAAACTCCAGCTAAAGAAACACCAAAGAAAGAAACTCCAGCTAAAGAAGAAAAGAAAGAATCTTAAAAATAATATCTTTCAAAAAATTATATTCTTAAAAAATAATTTTATTCTAATTGGTATAAATCTAGTTTACAGTCAATACTGCAGTCTGGGGTAGACCAATCAAGTGTGTCTTCTTGAGGAATCATTCCAAGTGGATCATAATTATCAAATTTGGTCATACCTTGAATTGATGATAACATTACAACTTTGGATTCATCTGCAGTAGAAGACATGTCGATCTGTGAGTTACTCTCACTAAGAATACCACTTGTCAAATTGGTAATGGAATTTAATACTCCTGCTGGAATGTTATTTCCGCCAACTACGTAGATCATAGAACGTTTAACTGAGTTTGGTGGTGCGTTTCCATATAGCATTTTAAGCGAATCTCTAAGTGAATCTTCAATGTTTTGTCCTTCTTTACTAGAAGTAAGAATGCTAGTTTCAGCAGTAATATCTGATGTTCCAAGTGACTCTACAACATGCATTATTGCACCATTTGCAATCTCGTAGCAAGCCTTTGGACTCAAATCTGGATTACTTTCGAGAAGCGAGTCATTATCTAGAACTATTGTGCAATCTGAATTCGTTCTAACTCTTTTTAGAGCAACACCAGAATTGAAAATTCTATCTTTTTCATACTTGAATGGCATTATTGCAAATGAAATTAATCCTTTACCGGATTCTTTACAAATCTCTGAGACTACTGGAGCCATAGCTGAGCCTGCTTTGCCAGCTAAATTACTCATTAAAATTACTGTAGAATAGCTTGAAATCTCTTCTCTAATTTCATCGGCATTTTTGTATGTTGAGCCTCTGATTAACTGAACTGATGGATTAATTATTGAATCAGTAGACACGTGAATAGCTGGATTCTCATTGGAGAAATCTTTAGAATTGTTACTAATTTGAAGACAATCTGAATTTAGAGCCTCTTTGGATTTAATTGCTAATTTTGAGCCTACGCCACCAAGGCCAATTACTAAAACTGGTTCTTTTACATTAAAACTCATTTCAGATCCTATTTGATGATTTAGATAAAAAACCTTCTTACGTTTTTTTAATCAAATTTTAGATCTAAAAAATTTAGCTTGCGATCTTACCAATCAGGCCACTAATGGTAGCATCCGTAATTTCTACAGTATGTGATTGTCCAATGTCTACATCATTTCTTACAAAGGCAGGCTTGTACGCAAAGTTTCTTCCTTTGATTCCTTCTTCAGTCTTTTCATCAAATAGAACTTTGCCTCTCCAACCGATCCACTTTTTGTTATTCTCTAGCGATATATTGTTGATCTGCTCAAAAATAATTTTACTTCTTCTTTTCACTTCTCCAACATCTACTTGCTTCCATTCAGCAGCATCTGTACCTGGTCTTGCACTGTATTTGGATAGATTGACTACATCTGGCCTTGTTTCATTTAACAAGTCGATTGTTTTTTGAAAATCATCTTCTGTCTCTGAAGGAAATCCTACTATGATGTCAGTTGAGATTGTAAAGTCAGCATATCTCTTTTTAATCCTACTTACTATGTCTCTGAATGTTCCAGCAGTGTGTCCTCGTTTCATATCATGGAGTACTTTATCGCTACCACTTTGAACTGGAATATGTAGAAATTTGAAGACTTTGGAATTATTGTAAGATTCTATCAAGTCCTCTCTGATTCTGGGCATGTACATTGGATTCATCATCCCTACTCTGACCATGAAATCCTCTGGAATCTCTACTACTGCATTTACCAGAGATGGGAGATCTGTTCCAATATCAAATCCATAACAACCATTATCTGTTGATGTTAACCATACTTCCTTACAACCCTCTTTAATTTCAGTTTTAACTTGTCTTACAATATCTCCTAATCTGTAACTAGAAAGATCCCCTTTTGATAATTTGGTTTGGCAAAATGTACATTCACTCATACACCCACTTGCAATCTCTACAATTCCAACTGCTGGATTTAGTCTGACTTTGGGAAGTCCTACTTTGGATAGATCTGAATCCTCTAATGCTATTTGCTTTTTTCCACTTAGTGCTGAATTAATTACCTGTAGAGTTTTACCTAGTGAATTTGGTCCTAGTAAACTGGCATTTTCCGAGAATTTCTCTACTGTATTCTTTTCTGCCTTTGGAAGACATCCGGCAACAACTAGTGGTTTTGAATTAAGTGATTTTATTCTATGAATCATTTTATTGGCAGTTGCATCTTTGACTGAACATGTTACAACAATGTTAAGATCTGACTCTGATGAATCTTCGACTAATGAATGTCCTCCATTTAGTATTAGTCCTGAAATCATTTCTGAATCTGCAAAACTAGCCGAGCATCCATATGCTTCTACAAATATTTTTGCCATTATCTATCCAAAGAGAGCATCGATTTCTTTGTTACTCATTAATTTCTTTGAAACAACTAATTCTCTAATCGTCTTCCCTGTTTTTAGTGATTCTTTGAATAGTTCAGCAGATTTTAGATAACCAATTTTTGGAGTAAGTAATGTAACAATTACTGGACTATTTTCAATATCTTCACGTAGTTTGCTTTTGTTGGCAGTGAGACCATCAATAAGATTTGCAGAAAATATCGGTAAAAAGTTCTTGAGCATATCTGTTGATTCTAACATGCACTTTAACATTCCAGGCAACATGACATTTAACTCAAATTGTCCTCCTTGTGCTGCATATGCAACTGCAGTATCATTTCCAATTATGTTAAAGCAAACCATGTTCATGCACTCTGCTAAGGATGGGTTTACTTTTCCTGGCATAATTGATGAACCTGCATGAACTGCAGGAATTCCAATCTCAGCTAATCCTGCTATGGGACCTGATGCCATTAATCTAATGTCATTTGCAATCTTGCCAATCTCTAATGCCAAGTTTCTCAACGAACTTGATAGATTTGCAACAGCAAATTTACTTTGTAGTCCATGCTGCATATCTTTTTCTGGTCTGAGTGAAAGCTTAGAAATTTTTGATAATTCTGTTATTGCAATTTTTCTGTACCCTTTTGGTGTATTTGCGCCAGAACCAACCGCTGTTCCACCTAGTGCAACATTTTGTAATTCTTTTTGAGCCGCAGCAATCTCATTTCTTGCTTTAGTAATTGATGTAACATAAGCTTCAAACTCACTTCCTAATGTAACTGGTAAAGCATCCATTAGGTGGGTTCTTCCAATTTTTTTAAATGATGAGAATTGTTTTGCTTTCTTTGAAAGTGACTTTATCAAAATATCTATTGCCGGAATTGTATCTTTGAGATTCATCAAAATTGCAACATGCATCGCAGTTGGATAAGTATCGTTACTTGATTGTGACATGTTTACATGATCATTAGGGTGTAAGAATTCATACTGTCCTTTCTTTTTATGCAAAATCTCCAATGCAACATTTGAAATGACTTCGTTTGAATTCATGTTAAATGCTGTTCCAGCTCCAGAATTTATCATATCGACTACAAACTGATCAACAAATTTTCCTCCAAGTATCTTATCACAAGCCGAAACTATTGCTTTGCCTCTCTTTACATCAATTGCCTTTGTTTTCATATTTGCAACTGCAGCAGATCTTTTTATCATTACAAATGACTTTATCAGATTTTCATGGCTTTTGTTTCCAGTCACATGATATTGCTTTATTGCTCTTCCAGTAAATGCACCATAGTATGCGTCAGATGGGATTTTGACCTTGCCAAGCGAGTCTTGATCTAATCTGAATTTCATGTAGACTTTGTTGTATGAAAGCCATTTATTCATTCTTTTTGGGAGATTTTCATAAATTCACAACATGGTTCAGGGTAATTATTATATAGGAATCGTAGTTCACGGTGCATAATGAATAAGCGCGTTAGTATGCTCTTTACAATTGCAGCAGTAGCTGTAATGGGAGCAACCTTATTCGGAAGCACATACACACAAACCCAAATTGCTGGACAATCACTCGATATCAACAAAATGGATGTCGATGTAATTGAGAAAATCCATCAAATGGGCGGTTTACAGCTTGTAATGCCTGAAGCATTCGCAGAAACTGATTGTGGAGCACTAGAAGATTCTGGACGCAAAGTCGTTGAGTTTAATCTAACTGGTGAGAGTGTTACACTTCCAATCATGGGAGGAAAAACATACAATGCCATGACCTTTAGTGGACAAGTCCCAGGACCAACCCTAAGAGTTACACAAGGCGATGTTGTCAAAATGACACTTTCAATTCCAGCTGATGAAGTTACTGGACACGGTAACGACATGCATGCATCACAAATCTCTGCAGGAGCTTTCGAGTCTGTTAATCCTGGCGAAACTAGCCAGTATTGTTACATTGCTGAAGCTGCTGGTGTTTTCAAATACCATTGTTCTGGTGTTAAATTAATTGGTATGGACCAACACGTTCTTTCCGGCATGTACGGAATTGCAATAGTTGATCCAATCGATGGATACAAGAAACTAATGGTGGAGAAAACAAAAGTAGTTGACAACAAAGTAAAACTAGACAGAAAGTTCTACAATGCAGATGCATTAGAGTTCCAACTCCAATACAATCAATTGTATCTAACACCTGAAGGCAATTATGATGCAGGAGCAATGTTCCAACATCATAACACTGCAACAGTTGTTAACGGAATGCAATTTGGTTATGTACCAAATATGTTACATAACATTCTTGTAAAAGGTGATGCAAACAAGAACATCTTTGTTGCACAACCATGGAATGGACTTGAACACAAGCAATACCAATCACAACTCTTGTTTGTTGAAAATGATCAACACGTGAGAATCTTTGTTGAAAACCATGGTAACGAACCAGTATTCTTCCACATTGTTGGAGAAATCTTGGATAGAGTTACACAAGGCAATAGAGTACAATCCGCAGCAACTGAAACATGGTTACTCGGTGGCTCACAAAACATGATTGTTGACTTGGTCTTTGATGAACCAGGTGCATACGCAGCAGTAAATCATGACTATGCAGCAATTTACACTGGCGCAGCTACAGTCTTTGTAGCAGGTGATCCATTTGGATTAAACCCAAGACTAGTTGATGCAGGAGTAATTCCAGCACCAGTAGCCTCATATGCTTATGCATTGGGCAATCCAAGCGATGCAGTCCCACCAATGGGTAAAAACAGCATTGCACATCCAGCAGTAAACATTCATGGTCTTTACACTGATGAAGTAGCTTCTGAAATGAAAGATGCAGGTATGATTCCTTTATGGGAAGTAATACCAACATTACCACCAGTACCTTAGATTGGTACTAAACTCAATCTTTTTCTATTTTTTACTATAATGAATTATATTCCGTAGATCATTTTTCTATTTTATGGGCTTTGATGATTCTGTACTGATATGTGATGAAGTTGATCCAATTCTGAACAAAATTCTAGTTGATAATGGATTAAAGGTTTCATATGAGCCAGAGATAACTAAAGAACAAATTCTTGAAAAAATTTCAAATTTCAATATTGTAATAGTGAGAAGCAGAACTACAATCACCAAAGAAATGATTGAAAAAGCTGAGAATTGTAAAATTATTGCTAGAGTCGGAGTAGGTCTGGATAATGTAGATCAAGAAGCTGCAAAAGAAAAAAACATTCGAGTAATTAATGCCGTTGAAGGAGCAATGAATGCAGTAGCTGAATTAGTTTTAGGATTAATGCTCTCTCTAGCAAGACAAACAACCCGAGGTGATAGAGCAATTAGAAATGGGCAATGGCTCAAAAAAGAACTAAAGGGCACAGAACTTCGTGGAAAATATTTGGGAATTATAGGTTTGGGTAACATTGGAAAAAGATTAGGAAGACTTGCAAGAGGTCTTAACATGAACATAATTGGTTATGATGTAATTCCAATTGATGAAGAATTCTCAAAAGAAGTTGGTTTGATGAAAGCAGATTTGAATACACTTTTGCAAAGTTCTGATTATATATCAATCCATGTTCCGTTATTGGATTCAACATACCATTTACTTGATGCACAAAAAATGTCCACAATGAAAAAAACTGCAAAGATTATCAATACTTCTAGAGGTGGTGTAGTTGATGAGGATGCATTGTATGATGCACTCAAAAATGGAACACTTGGAGGTGCAGCTTTAGATGTTTTTGAAAAAGAACCTGCAACTGGAAACAAGTTAGCTGAATTAGATAATGTAATTTTAACCCCTCATATTGGTGCACAAACAAAAGAGGCTCAATCATTGGCTGCAAATGTAATTGCAGAAAAGATTATTCAGATACTAAGAGGAGTCATCTGAATTTTTTCTAATAAATTATCCATTAAGTATAAAAATAACTAAAAAACTTTCACCCATACGTGATTAATTATCGTCTTATTCTTTTTAACGTCAATTTGGAGGTTTACAAAGAGTGTTAACTAAAAACAGAATGGAAAAAAGTCAGTCTGATATGCTAAGACACCTTCCTAATGTCAATTCTCTTTTGAAAATATCTATTGGATTAATTCTATTTACAATAATCTCCACAGCACTAGTTTATGCTGAGACAATGTCTGTGACAGTTGATGGGACTTCTTATGATGTAGAGTATTCTACAATAGGAATGACAGTATCTGCCATTGAAGCTGATACTAATTTTGTTTCATTAATACTTGCAGTTGAAGTAACTGATTCTACTGGAGTTTTGGATATTACTTTTGAGAGAACTTTCTTTGATTCTATTTATGAGGGATTGGATGAAGATTATTTTGTATTGGCAGATGGCATTGAGGCCACTTTTACAGAAATTGAAACAACTTCTACTAGTAGAACTTTGAGTATTGAATTACCCTCTGGCACTGAAGAGTTAGAGATTATTGGTACTGTTTTTGGTAGTGAAGTAGTTGAAGAAACTGAAGAACCAGTAATTGAAGAAACTGAAGAACCAGTAGTTGAAGAAACTGAAGAACCAGTAATTGAAGAAACTGAAGAACCAGTAATTGAAGAAACTGAAGAACCAGTAGTTGAAGAAACACCAAAGACAGAAACACCAAAAACTCAATGTGGTCCTGGAACTATTCTAAAAGATGGTGTTTGTGTAATTGATCCATCCATGTCTTCTGATAAACCATCTCAAGGAATGGGTAGACAAATGATAATGGGTGTTGTTGCAGCATTTGTAATTGCAGGAACTGTAGGACTGATTTTGGCAATAATGTCAAAGGCTAGTAAAAGCTCAAATTAATCACAAGTTAAATCTTCAGCATTCATAGTTTTATCAAAATCAAATCCTGAAATTTGAGTTGTAGTTGAGTATGGAATTATGCCTATAATTGGTGTGTCTGTCCTAATCACAACAATTAGCTTATTTGGATCTAGTCTAATATCTCCACCATCAAACTCAAAATCAAGCGTCATGAAAATATGTTGAGTAGCAGATAGTTCACTTGATGAAAAAACTCCTTTTTTAACAACAGATGATAGTGGGTTGATGGTCATTGGGTCTATGGAAAATACTCCGATATTTTCTGCATCATAAAATGTTGTGATTTCAAATTTTTGGAAACTAACCCAAAATGGAATTGTATTGCAAAATTCCATTTCCCCATGATTTGACATTGTAAAAAAAGAAAAATCTCCGGGATTATCCCATCTGTATTCTAATTGATTAGCTCCTAAAATACTAAATCCTGAATGTCCAAATACAATTATGATTACTATTATTGCAATTGATGTGATAATTGTATGTCTGTTCATATTTCATTATTGAACAAACTCGATGATGAAATAATTTTTCTTTCTAATAAATAATTAAATGCTTGAGAAAAATCATCATCTGTAATATCACCTTCAATCCACCAATATCCTACATTTTTGACCCATTCTGGAATTTCAATATCATAAACATTTGATTCGTTAATCTCAAATGGTACTACAATGATATCTGTACTGATATATTTTTGAATTGCATCCATTAAAAATCCATCAGAAATATTTCCACTAAGCCAGTTAGCTAAAATAGGTTTTATAACTTCAGGAATGCATATTTTATTTGAATCAATTAGTGTAAATTCTGCAGTGGTTTCTGAACCTGAATACTGTACATCAATGAAGTATTTTCCTAGTGGAAATATTTCCTCTTGAAAAGCAATCAATGATGGAATGGGATTTTCAAAATCACTTATTGGAATTGGAATTGCACTGCTTCCTTTGCCTGATTCATCTCGAATATGTATAATTGCGGGATCCCCTGTTATCTCTGACACCTTTATCGTATAGAATAATTTCTCACAATAACTGTATGTTGTTTTTTCCATAATTATTGAGACCGAAGGTTCTGCAAATACTGGTGGAATGATAATTAAACCTAGAATCAAAATTATGGGCAAAACTGCATTTCTTGAATTCATCTTTTTTAATCTCAGCAATACTCAATAAAAATCTCAAAGCAATTATGAGGAATACTTTTTAAGAACTTGAGCCTCATCTTTATTATCGAGTTTTCTGTGGATACAAACTCTTTGAGGTGTGGATTGCGAAGATCCCACTCAAGGACATTTTGATTTGTTAGGGTTTTTTCCAAATAATCGATTTACAGTTAGAAAGTGACTATTTTTGACCTCTTAATGATCTAGTACCAAAACATCTAATGATTCAGAACATCTTTAAGTAATTCTGCTACGTCATAATTTTTAGGCATGGTTAGTAGAGTAGTTCTTTTTGTACTATTTGGTGTTTTATTTTTAGGAATAATTGGCACATCACATGATGCATTTGCACTTACCCCTGTTTCTTCATGTCAGACTCTAAATGTTGCAGGAGAAACCTATGTTGTGATTTCTGATATCACTACATCTGGCACATGTTTTGTAGTTTCTGCAAATGGGATAACTTTGGATGGTGATGGTCATTCAATTTCAGGAGATGGGACTGGTTTTGGCATTGATATTTCCAGCAAAAATGGAATTACTGTTACTGACACAACTATCTCTGATTTTCATCTTGGAGTAAAGTTGTATTTTGGAACTAATAATGTGATTTCTGATAACTTCTTTTCAAATAATAGCGAAAATATACAACTCCGTTCTTTCTCAAATGGAAATACAATTTCAGGAAATACCATTTCTAATAGTCAGACTAATGGAATAAGTCTTGTTGACTCTGATAATAATTTGTTTTTGCAGAATGTTTTTGAATTAAATGTACTGGATGGAATATCGATTTACAAATCTAATAATAATGTGATGACTGAAAATCTTTTCAAATCAAACAAAAACGGAATTGCCACTGCCACTGCAACTGGTAATTCTGTAACTAATAATGAATTTGACTCAAACAATGTGGGAGTTGGACTATATTCTTCATCATCTCTTAACAGCGTCCACAATAATTCATTCATAGATAATGCAATACAGGCTCGTGATTCTACTGGAAACAATATTTGGAATCAAATCCCACCAATTGGTGGAAACACTTGGAATAACTTTGATGAGCCCAATGAGGGATGTTTTGATACTAATTCTGATGGATTCTGTGATGATCCGTTTGTATTTTTTGGTAATTCTGATCAATTTCCAATTTGTATAGTTTGTGAAGCACCACCTCCAGATGATGATGGAGACGGATACCCAGCAGATGTTGACTGTGATGATAATGATTCTGCAATAAATCCAGGTGCTGAAGATTCTATTTGTGACGGAATTGATAACAACTGTAGTGGCGATGTTGATGAGAATTATGTTGCTTCTGTAACTTTTTGTGGTGTAGGTGCATGTGCTGATAATACTGGTTTAGAGGTATGCCATGATGGGGAATTGTTAGATACATGTAATCCATTTGAAGGGGCAACCGCTGAAATTTGTGATGGAATAGACAATGATTGTGATGGAATAATAAACGAAGCTCCAATGTGTTTTGCACTATGTAATGATAATGGAGACTTTGATGTAGGTTTGGGGCAATGTGTTTGTGATACTGGATTTGGAGGAGACTTTTGTGAAGGAATTGATTCAGATCTTGATGGGATAATAGACGATGTTGATAATTGTGTGTATTTCACAAATCCTGATCAATCTGATGCAGATGGAGACGGCATAGGAGATGCTTGTAATGATGCTAATGATGCAGATGGGGATGAGTTTGATGACTTGATTGATAACTGCCCTGCTATTTTTAATCCTGACCAATCTGATGTTGATGGAGATGGACTAGGTGATGTTTGTGATAATCAATCTCCAGTTTGCAGTTCTGCAACACCAAGTGTAAATTCATTATGGCCTGCAAATAACAAAATGACAGAAGTCTTTATTCTTGGTGTCACAGATCCTGATGGTGATGATGTAACTATAACTGTCACCGAAATTACCCAAGATGAACCCATCAATGGAAATGCCGATGGTAGTGGAGTAGGAACTAACACTGCTCAAGTTAGAGCACAAAGTGATGGCAATGGTGATGGCCGAGTCTATGAAATCTCATTTAGTGCTGTTGATGGTGTTGGTGGAATGTGTGTGGGAACAGTAAACGTTGGAGTTCCTCATGATCAAAGCGACACTACTGTAATAGACAGTGGTCAAAATTACAATTCTCTTGAATAACTAAACTGACGAAATACTTGTCAGGGAATACAAAATTAAAAAAACAGATTCAAATTCTCTATGATTTATGGTTGATCACAGTTAGAAAGTGGTTATTTTTGACTATTTAATGACAAATTTATCTTCTATGATACTCCCATCGGGTTTTGTCAAATTGGTTAAACACTCCCCACTTTCATTTATATACAAAATAAATTATTTGTAACATTTCAAATTTTCAAGATCATCTTTAAGTAATTTCATAAGATCGTACTTTTGGGTATGGTAAGGGGAAAGATAGCATCAGTGTTACTTGGTGTTTTACTTTTAACTGGATTTGGATTTACAGATGCTTTTGCGCAAAGTAATGGCAATGGAAACGCAAATGCAAACAGCAACAAAGTTTTGACAGGTGAGGGACCTCCTCCAAACCAACTTGGAAATCTGGATGACATTTACATTGACACAAATAATCTTGATAATCTAGTAATTTACAAAAAAACTGGAAATAATTTTTGGCTGAATTTAGGTTCTTTTAGTGGAGATCAAGGACCTCCAGGTCCACAAGGTGAACAAGGTGAACAAGGTGAACAAGGTGAACAAGGTGAACAAGGTGAACAAGGTGAACAAGGTGAACAAGGTCCACAAGGTCCACAAGGTCCACAAGGTCCAATCGGACCCATTGGCCCAATTGGTTTGACAGGTCCACAAGGATTTGTTGGATTTTCAACATTGATTGATTTAGTTAGCATTCTTCCTGGAGCTATTTGTGAAGCTGGAGGAATTGAAGTCCGAGCTGGTATTGATTCTGATAGAAATAATCAACTAGAATCTGGAGAGATTCAGGCAAGTGAGATTATCTGTAATGGGATAGATGGTCAACCTGGAGTTGATGGAGAACCTGGTGTAGATGGTGAACCCGGAATTGATGGAGAACCTGGACCAGTTGGCCCCATTGGACCTGTAGGTCCTCAGGGACCTCCTGGTGAAAATGCAGCAAGTGGAATGTTGTGTTCAAACCAACTTTTACTGCAACAACAATTCCCAGCATTCATTGTTGATCAAGAATGCATCCCAACTGTTTCTGAGGCTGATCTAGTTGTTACTAACACCTTGATTTCTCAAGGTCCATTTGTAGTAGGTGATACTGTTGAATTTTTAGTTACAATAGCTAATCTTGGACCAGATGATGTTGATAATTTTGTTGTAGTTGACACACTCCCACTTGGAACATCATTTAGTGGATTTACTGAATCTACTCTTTCAACTATTTGTGATGTAAATTCTGAAATACAACCAAACACTATTTCATGTTCTCTTCCAGGAATATTACTTGATGCTTCAGGAGATGGAATAGCAACATCTGTCTTTGTACTAGTTGATCAATATGTTGCAGATGTAGTAATTAACACAGTCCAAATCAGCAGTGATATCTCAGATCCTAATACTGATAATAATATTTCATCCTCTCAAATTACAGTTGTTCAAACCGATAATGATGAAGATGGATATCTATCTGATGTAGACTGTGATGATACTGATCCCACAATTAATCCAGGAACTGAAGATATCCAAGACGGAATTGACAATAACTGTAATGGTGTAGTCGATGATGCATTTGCAGCAGAATTGCAGATGCTACTTAGTGTAAATTCACTCTCAATTCAAACTGGTGATGTATTCCCAATTAATTTCTCAATTGACAATCATGGACCAAATCCTGCACAAAATGCTGTAATGCAGGCCTTTATTCCAAATGATTTGACTCTGATTGGACCTAACTTACTTTCTGATTCTTTAAGTAATCCGGGAATAAACTGTAGTTTCGAACTACAATTATTATCTTGTACAATTGATACTGTTCCACTTGGAGGAGATGCCGATTTTCCTATACAAATAATCTATGATTTTCAACTTGATGCATCCAACTCTCCAACACTACAACAAAATGCTTCAGTAGAACACATTTCTGAAATATTTGAAGAAAACAATTCTGACTCTATAACATTTCAGCTTGTTGACTTTGTACCTGTGACAGATTTGGTTTTAACTAAAGTTGGTCCACAAGGATTACTTAGCATCGGAGAACAATTTGCGTATGAAATTACAGTTGACAATCTTGGATTAACTGCAGAAAATGTTCAAGTAATTGATACTCTGCCTCCAGAAGTTGAGTTTAACACTATAGAAGCTTTTACTGGATTAAATGCCGTTAATTGTGATGCTTCTAATCTGCCAATAATAACATGTGATGTCATAGGACCATTTGAAAATGAATCATTGAATATCCAAATTTTTGTTACTTTGCTTTCTGAACCAAATGAAATATCAAACACTGCTATTGTGACTAGTAGTACTCCTGATTCAGAACCTGGTAACAATTCTGATACATTTGTCTTAGATAGTGCATCTGACATTGATAGAGACAATGATGGATTCACAATAGATGTGGATTGTGATGATGCAGATCCATTGATCTTCCCAGGTGCACCAGAATTATCTGATGGAGTTGATAATAACTGTGATGGAAATATTGATGAGGGCTTATTACTATCTGATAGATTTCCATCAACAATTCAAGGCTCATTATTTGATGTAAACACACAGCTTCCAGCAAATGGAATAATTCCAATTGAATTACGTGCATTGGAATTGGGTTCTCCAACTCCATTATGGGTTGAAAATCATGCAGCAAATGTTGTTGATGGCTTACTCACAATAGAAAACATTGGACAAATTGTTCCATTTGATCAAACTATGCATTTGTTTCCATTAGTATTTGAGATTATTATTGATGGCCAACTGGTAACAATTCCTTCTGATTCATCTTTACTTGCCCCTCCTGGTTTTGAATCTGATGCTGGGGGTCTGCGATTATTTGATATTGAATTGTTCCAAAGAGATACTCCTTCTTCACCAATTTTCCTTGAAGGCAAACTAACCAGTGAAGCATATGGTATAGGAATTGATCCTACTACATTTGATGGTGAAATCATATTAGATACAATCATCTATGATGAAACTGGAAGCTCTTTTTCTGCTGGAGAACGAAACAGTGCAGCAGTAACTGATGGTACATTTGGAATTTCTGTTGGTAATATTCCTCCATTTATTGTAGATGAAAATATTCAACGAACTATTTCATTTAACATTGAACTATATGACGAGTTTGGAACATTGTTGCTGTTTGATAGACTAGATCCACAACTTCCATTAACTTTGCAATATGATACCTACTGTTTTGAGATATTAACAATGCTTCCACCAAGTGAGACTCCTCTTTCAGTTCTTTCTGATCCTTTCTTTGGATGTCCTTTAGTGGTAGAACCTGAACCTTCTTCCTTAGTAATCAATGAGATAGATTATGATCAACCAGGAGCTGATGAATTAGAATTCATTGAAATCTATAACAATGGTCTTGCTTCTATAGATTTAACTGGATTTACACTTCAAACAATTACTAGTAGTGGTAGTGCAGGTTCAACAATTGCCACTATCATTGGTTCTGTAAATGCTGGCGAACACTTTGTAGTTGGTCATTCACTTGTCCCTAATGTTGATTTTATTGTAGATTCATTATCAATTCCAAATGGTGCTGATGGTGATTGTGTTTTATTGTTAGATTCATCTTCAACTGTGTTAGATACAGTATGTTATGAAGGATTTATTGATATTCCAACTGCTGAAGGTCAGCCAGCACCCGCAGATTCTTCTACAGTTGATGGCAGTATTGGACGTATTCCAGATGGATTTGACACAAATGATAACTTTAATGACTTTGTTTTCTCAACAACAATTACTCCTGGAACTACCAACATTTTCTCATAATTTTTTAAATCTTAACTAGATCATGGTATTTTAGTTTAGTTTGATACAGTTACTGTAACCCTCATTAGGGGCTTTTACTATCTGGTTTAAGTCTCTCAAAGTTAACTGCGCTAACCCAGTTAACCCTGTTAATTTTTGAAAACAACAAAATCAGTTATTAAAGGGGATTTAACTATGCCCGATATGCCTAGTCATCAAGACAAGATGTGGATCGGACTTTGGAAAGAAAATGCACCTGAACTACGTGAGCGTGTAGTTGGATGGCGTAAACAAAGTGCAGTTACCCGTATTGCAAAACCTAGTAGATTAGAGAGAGCAAGACGATTAGGATACAAGGCAAAACAAGGAATCATAGTTGTTAGGATGAGAGTTGGAACTGGGGGTATGAGAAAACAAAGACCTACTGGTGGTAGAAGACCAAAACATCTTGGTGTTACAAGAATTAAAGCAGATGATGATATGAAAACCGTTGCAGAAAGAAGAGTTCTTGAACGATATCCAAATTTGAAACTTTTGGGTTCTTACTTTATCTATAAAGATGGAATGCATTATTGGTTTGAAGTAATCTTGGCAGATCCCGTTCATCCAAGAATTGCACAAGATAAAGAAATAAACAATCGAATATCTCATACAGCATAATTGAAAATTATCTTTTTAGTTTTTCTAGTATTATTTACAATCACTCCAGTTTATGCTCAACTTTTATCTGATAGTACTGGCTTGGTTAATCGCTTAGATGTTGATGTTGGTGGACATTCTTTTGAAATAGAAACTGTTTCAAATTTTGATATTACAAAATATGATTTTAATGCAGAACAAAAGAAACTTACTCTTTACATTAACAGTGGATTGGAAAAAAGTTTAGCAGACATTCAAATTCCTAGAGGGCTTTTGAGTGGAAATTTTACTTTTTTCCTAAATGATCAAGAACTTTTTCCAAAAGTTCGAAATAATGATAAGATTTCTTTTGTGACTATGAATTTTACAGGTATTGGTAATCATACACTAGCAATATTTGGTACTACTATTCTTAATGAGATGGATGATGTTTCTGAAAATGATGTTACTGAACCTGAAAATTCAATAAAAAATGATGCAGAAATAATTGACTCTACTGCATGGCTAGTAACTGCAATCGTTATTACTATTGCTGCAATATTGTTGATAATTATTCTAAAAAATAGAAAATAAAAATGGATAATCCTAAAATTGCTTTGATTGGAGGTTTTGTAATTGTTGTTGCCTTGTCTATTTTACTTGTTTTAATTTGAAAAATTAATCCTCATTTAACAATTTTTGAATCAATGCATCAATATGACCTGATTGTCCAAATGACACATCTCTGAGAATTCCCTTCCTGTCTACTACTATTGCTGATGGAGTTCCCTGCAAAGCAAACTTTTCAAATGTTTCTGCAGAATATTCTTTTGATTTCATGTAATCTTTGACTCGCTGAATTATTTGATTTTTATAATCTTCCGGCTGTGAATCAAATTCAGGAATTTGTGGATAGATAAACTGCATAATTTTATCATGACTTATTTCTCCTGATGTTTTTACAAGATTATCCATTCCTACAGGAAATGGAATTTTATAATTTAGTTTGTTTCCGTCTTTGAGTTGCCCATACATAGAGAGTGCTTCTTTTGTTTCTCCAATCACTTCACCTGTATCTAATAATAATTTCAAATTATCCAAAGTATTTTTATCAAAATCTTCAAAAGCAGTTGCTAAACCCAAAACTCTAACCCCCTCGTCTTTGTACTTATTGTAAAGATTGATTGCTTCAGGAATTGCATGCATAAAGCATCCCGGGCAATTCACTTGAAAGACTTCGAGTAAAACAATATGATCTTTTTCTTGATCAAAATTAGTTGGTGCACCTTGAACCCATTCTGAAACTCCAAAATTTGGTGCTTTTTGACCAATCACTGCACTCATAGTAAATTATGATATTTTTTCCATTAAATAGATAACTCTGAAATTTTTCAATTACTCTCGAGTACCCTAATATATGACACAAAAAATTTCAAAACAAATTGCAAGCAGTAACTGAAGATCGATTGGCATTACTTGCTGAGATGGAATCAAAATATGAGCAAAAAGATACAGAGTATTTTGTTTCACTTTTAGAACATCCTGATTATGTTATTCGAACAAGAGCTACATGCATTTTAGTTGATTTTGGTGGTGAAGATAAAGTTCCATATATTGCCAAAGTTTTGAAAAATGATGAAAATGAACTAGTTAGACATGAGGCTGCATTTTCATTAGGTCAGATGTGTTATTCCAGTTCTGTTTCCCCCTTGGCTGATGCTACATTACATGATCCTAGCATGTTTGTAAGACATGAGGCAGCAATTGCTTTGGGAGTTGTCGGCAATAAAGAAGCTAAAGAAACACTCCAAAAGGCATTAAATGATCCAGACAAGCCAGTCGTTGAATCTGCAATTGTTGCATTATCTAATATTGAATTTATGGAAAAGTTAAGTAAGAACGAAAAGTTTGCAAAGTTAACAGGTGGATGAGATGAATTTTTCTTATGGTATAATTATTGCAGTTGGAATTTTAGCATCAATTTCTATAGGATTCATTGCAGCTGATCCTTCTGATATTATTGAACCAAGAGTAATTCCTGTTAAAGAAAAACCCACAATGTGTACAATGGATTATGTTCCAGTATGTGGTATTGATGGAAAGACATATGGAAATATGTGTATGCTTGATGCATCTGGTGTTGAATTTGTTCATGAAGGTGAATGTGGTGTTGATGATCCAATTGTAAAACCAAGAGTTCAACCAGAAGATATTCCTAAACCCATACCTGAGACACAACCAAACTCTATGGCATCCTTGCCAATGTCATTTACTGTTTCAATACCTGAAGGCTCTGGAGTTCCAGGATGTGAAACAAATAATGAATGTTATTTGCCCTATGAGGCAAGTATTGCAGTTGGTGGAAAAATTACTTGGAGTAATGATGATTCAGCAGCACATACTGTAACTAGTGGTACTCCTTCTGATGGACATGATGGAATATTTGATTCTAGTTTGTTTATGTCTAAAACAACTTTTGAATTTACATTTGAAGAAGCAGGAACATATGACTATTTCTGTATGGTCCATCCTTGGATGGCAGGAATTATTCATGTTAAAGAATCAAAAGAAATAGTTCCTGATCCTATAATTGAACCAATTACTGTTAATTCACATATTTTACCTAAAACTGCTCTAGTTGGTGATACTCTGATAATTGAGGTTGAATTTAGAGATGATGATAACAATATTGTTGATCATGTAAATTATGATATTACTGCAACACAAAATGGAGAATTAATTTTATCTGAACCAAAATCCCATAGACATCCTGGAATGCATCCAATTCATGAAACAAGTATTTTGGGTGACTCTGAAATTGAAATCAAAGTAATTGTTCAAGGATTGGGACATGGTGATGATATCACTGAACCAATTGGTGTTGAAACTATAATGTCTATCATTCCTGAAATGCCAAAAGTTGAAGTAGAAATTACAGAAACATTGCCAATGTCACTAACAATATCTGTTCCAGAAGGCTCTGGAAGTCCTGGATGTGAAGAAACAAAGTCATGTTATTTGCCCTATGAGGCAAGTATTGCAGTTGGTGGAAAAATTACTTGGAGTAATGATGATTCAGCAGCACATACTGTAACTAGTGGAAATGTTAATGCTGGTCCAACAGGTGTCTTTGATTCTGGATTGTTTATGTCAGGATCAACTTTTGACTTTACATTTGATGATGCAGGAACATATGATTATTTCTGCATGGTACATCCTTGGATGACTGGTCTGATTCATGTTAGTTAAAGTGCAATAACTTTACTCCCATTCTCAGATGATTCAAATTTGTATATTTTTTCTACCGTAGAATCTTCAAAAATTTCTGAATCATGAGTAATTATTAGAAATTGCATAGGAGTTTCCAAATTGGAAATGTCAGATAATTGAGACAATACTCCAACAAGAGATTTCTTTCTTTCAGCATCTAAGTGAGTTGTTGGTTCATCTAAAATCATCAAATTGAGGTTTGACGCTCCCAAAAGACTTGCCATTCCTAGTCTTAATGCTAATGCTACGCTTACTTTTTCACCCCCACTAAGTGATTCTAAATCTAATACTTCATTTTTTGCAAAACATGATATTGATATGTCTCTTGCTTTTTCTGATAAAGTAATTCTTTGAATTTTAGTATTAAGTAATGTAAGGTATTCTGATGATTTAATTGATATTGTATTTAATGCCCATGACCTTAGACTAGTTGCAACAGGTCCATCTCTATTAAAAATATTAGTTTGAATTTCATCTAATTTGATTACATATTCTTTAACAGTTTTCAGCTCTGATATGGCATTTTTTATTTTCTTAATTTGTTCCTCCCCTTTCAAAATTTTTTCTGAAATTGCACCAATTTTTTGATCAAGTTGAGATAATTCAATTTGTTTTTCATTAATTGATTTTTTAAGATTTGTAAATTCTTTTTCATTAAATCCTTTAGTTTCAGATTCTAGTTTTACAATATTTTCAAAGATCATTTTTGCATGTGAATCTAATTGTGAAATTTCTAATAAATTACCATTCCCTGTTGGTGGAATTTTCTGTATGTTTTGTTTTTTAATATTTACGTACTCTTGAATTTTCACTAAATCTTCTTTGCTCTTAATTGAATGAGCTCTTAGAGTAGCTTCAGCATCTCTTGCATCTTGTATTTTTTTTGTAAACTCTTTCTTTTTTTGAATATAGATCTCTTTCTCCTTTTCTTTTAGAATTCTTTGTTCATCTAATGATGTAATTTCTTGTTTTAAGTGCTCTTCTTGAAAAAGTGGATTTAGTTTTTCTACATTAGAATCACACACAGGACATTTGTTGTCTTTTAGTTGAAGTTTTGATGCTAAAGATAGTTTTTCTTTTAAAGAAATACTTTGATTGCTTATTTCCTGTATTTTTTTAATAGACTCTTCAATTGCTTGCTCTATTTTCTGAATTTTTACTTCCAAATCTGTTTTTTGACCTGCGTTTTCAAAACATCCCTTACAGTCGTTAATTTTACGCTCATTTTCACTAATTTCATGTTGAATTTCACGTATTGCCTCCCTTGCATATGCTAAAAGTTCTTTTTTTCGTAACTCAATTTGATTAATTTTATCTATTTTTGGTGTATCTGTTTCTACTTGTTTTCTTAAATTCTCGATTTCAGCATTTATTTTTTCTTGATTAGATTCTAATTTATTTTTTTCAGGTTTTGATTCTGTTATTTCTTTTTCATATCTTTCTAAATCACGTAATAGGATTTCAATATGTGTATCATCATAACCTACTTCATTTTGTATTCTTTGTCGAAATTCCTTACTAATTATCTTCATTGATTCAGATGCAACATCAAGTTTATCGATACCAATAATTGCATTAAGTAATTCTTTGAATTCTTTTGGTTTGGCATTAATTATGGTATTTAACTCGCCTTGTTGGACAATAGATGCTATCTTTAGTTTTTCAAAATTTAGTCCTATTGTTCTTTCAACTTCTTCAGTCATGGATTCTCCAAATTGTTTTCTTTCTCCAGCTGCTATCTCAATTTGATCATTTCCTCTAATTTCAGAAAATTTAGCAGCAAGTGTTCCTTTACTATCTATTTTCCTTACTACTTCAAATTGTTTATCTTTAATAGAAAATCTAACTTTTGCAAATCCTTCATTTGATCCGCGTTTTATCAAGCCTTTATTTGATTTTCTAGTATGTTGTCCAAATAATGCAAATGTTATTGCATCAATGATGCTAGATTTTCCTGCACCATTATCTCCTACAAAAACAGTAACTCCATTTTCAAATTCTAATTTTGTATCAGAATGAGCTAAGAAATCTCCTAACTCCACTGAAGTGATCATTGTTTTTTCTCCTTTTTGTAATTTTCAAAATTTTCAAAAATTAATTGTGATGCCTCTTTGATTTCTCCTGTTGTTAATATTGGTAATAATTCTCTTATTGCAAAATTTGCAATTTTTTCAGAACCTAAAGTATCAACTGATAACCTGAACATCTCATCATCAATAACATTAGGTTTATCCATGAGTACTGATGAATCCGAAATTTGTTTGGTACTTATTCTCCAAAAACATCTCAAAACTAGAGCATTTAGGCGTGCAATTTGTGCCTGAATGTGATCCGTTTCTATGTCTTTCCCTTGTATTTTGATCTCCACAATTGGTTTTTTCTTGGATTCTGAAATTTTGCCCGAAATATCTTCTATTGTTTTTGATAATTCCTCATATTCAGTTTTAAACGAAAATTGTGGCCTAGTATCTAATTGAATCCAATTTGTGTTGGCTTCACTAGTTGATATGTCGACTTCAAAGAATCCTTTTGTTGTTTCCTTAATTCCTTCACTAGTAGTTAACTCAATTGAACCTGGATATGCTATTGGTCCATTAAGGTGATTGAAATGTTTGATGTCTTTATCATGAAGATGACCCATTGCATAATATGTAAAGTTTTTTGGTAAATCTGTTGATTGTATCTCTCCTGCAAATTTGTTAAATTCAGTTACTCCTTGATGTAAAACTAAAATTTTATGTCCAGAATGATTCTGAACAGCCTTGTCTATTGCAACAAACTTATCTTCATATTGAGGAATTTCTGCTTTTCTAATTTTATCAAATCCTGCAATAAGAATCCCTTTGTGTTCAATTGGTCTACCTTGACCAATATATTTTGAAAATTCTAAATTATGATAGACATATGGTATAGGTGTATTTCTAATTCTACTAATGTCGTGTTCTCCTAAAATAAAAAATGAATCTATGTTATTTTGTTTTAATCTCTTTAAACCGTTTCCCATTTGTACTATTGCAGTTCCACTCGGATTTGGAATGTGAAAAATATCTCCTGCAAAAATTACAAAATCAACATGATCTTTGATAGATGTATCGATTGCCTGATTAAATACATCATACACGTCTTGTGCACGTTCTTCTGAACCATACTGCACTAGTCCCAAATGAGTATCTGATATGTGAGAAAATAACATTTAATCTAATAACAAATCTTTTTGAACTAATCCTTGAGTTGATTCTACTGCAACCTCTTTCATTTTATCTGCATTTGCCCATGCATTAACTGCACTCTGATCTGCTCCCATTATTTTCTCTTTAACTTCCTCAACATGAACTAATGATGGTAAATTTGTCCACTGCCCAACTAGAATTGCATCTCCCACATTTAATGATGTTAATTGGGATATCAAATCACGGCTAGTAGACTCTGTTGCTGAGGCTATTTGACGTTGATCATCTTCCTGAATTATTTTCATAATTGCAAATGAACCTAATTGACTTAGAACATTCAAATCTACACTTCTGGGTCTCTGAGACACAATACCTAAACCAAGACCAAATTTCCTTCCTTCTCTGGCAATTTTTGCTGCCCAATATTTTGCACTAGTGTCATGATCTTTTGGGATGAATACATGTGCTTCTTCAATAATGACAAAAATTGGTGAATTGAATCTATAGAATCTTTCTTTTTTTGTTCTTGCATGTTTTGCAATACTTGCATCTTTTCTATCTTTGAGAAGTTGTTGCAAGTAAAATGCCACTGCTACGTTTGCTTGTTTTTCTGATAATTCTGAAATGTTTAGAATATTTGTTCGTCCTTCCTTTATGAAACTTATGGGGTCTCCCATATCTGGATCAAGAATATCTTCAAATCTTCTTTGTGCCTCTTCGACAATATCTTGAACCCTATATGCTGAAGTTCTAATTTCTTTTAATTTCTTGTCTTCAGAATTTACTATGAAATCAATTTCAGTTTCTAATTTACTCCAAAATTCTTTTGATTCTTTAACATGTTTTGTAAAAGCCATTCTTAATACACGTTGTTGAACATTTGCCCCATCTCGAATTTCTAAAACTTCTGATAATTGATCTGCATCAAGTAATCTGGGGTTTATTTTTGCATCAACTACATTGATTTTTGGTATGTTAAGTGATGTGTAATCATTATGATAATCAAAAATTATTACTGTTCCTTTTAATTTTGAAATTTGTTTTGTTACAAGAGAAACTAGATTACTTTTCCCCATTCCTGTCATTGCTAAAATCCCTAAATGTCTTGAAACTATTTTATCTAAATTGACTTTAGCATCAACTGATTTGTTTCTTAACAGGGTTCCTATTTTGACCCAACCTTCATTTTTGGAACTAAAAATTTCTTCAAGATCTTGTGCAGTAGGCTGAGTTATTTCTGTGCCTGGAATAGGGGGAATTGCAGGAATTATTGATTGACCTTTTCTTAAATTTTCTAAATATCCTAAAATGCCTATATGGGCAGTGTATGTTTTGTCTCTTTTATTCATCTCTGCAATTTCTGTACTTTCTGCAGCCTCATCGAAATTTCTCACATCTGTGAATGCTGCACTTGATACAGAGGATCTTTCTACTAGTCCCAAAATTTCTTTGTTCTCTGATTTTATCTTGATGTATTCTCCAACAGATAACGCTCTAGATGTAATTGCAGTTACAAATGTAGGTTTTGACTCTCCTATTACAAAACCTAAACTCAACCTAATACCTCTCTTGAACCTATCTCATTACTTAATCCCAATAAACTCACCATTTTTGAAAGCTCTTTATCAGATATTTTACAGTTATTATGAGCTAATTTTAGTGCATATGGATATCCTCCTACACTGGTTTTGAATAATTTGTTCATTACTGATTTAATTTCATTATCGTCATGCTGTGTTCCTAAAAATTCTAGTTTGATAATTGGTGTTGAATCACTTAATCTAACAAAGGTTGATGAAATTACTTTGTCAGCTCCATATTTTTTTTCTACAAATATTTTACTAAAACCAGGACCATTAGTTACATGATTATAATAAAAAATATCTCCTGCCAAAGAACCTAATCCTTCAAATTGTTTTTTAGTGTTTGATGTTTTTGCAATAAATATCACATTGTCTTTTTTTCTCATAGTTTTTACAACCAATGAATCAAGCGATGATTGTCTTGTCATAAACTGAGAATGAAGTGAGCCATCCATTAAAACTAAATCCACTATGTCAACAGTTTTCTCACAAGCTTCAATCTCCATTTTGCTTGCGATTCTTGAAAGATCAGTATCTGAACCTAATCCTGAATCATGCAAATCCACCAATATCTCTCCATCTGATTTAATTGAAACTGCAGTTGTTGCCCAAAGCTCAATTCCTTGAAATTTAGTGTTGTTAAAACTACTATCGATTCCTGCTGTGACTGCTTCTTCTTTGCTAGGCGTAAATTCTACCCAATTTTCTCGTGCTTTTTGTAAAATTTGCTCAAATTTGGGCCCTTTGAGAATTGATAACATTTTGTCTCTGTTGATAATTGCATCCTTGTAAACAGTATTGAGCACAACAATAGTTCGTTTGTTTGAATAAAATCTTTAGGTTATATCAAACCTTGACAAAACTGATCCATCAAAACGATCTATCCAATTCTTCCTTTCAAAACTGTCTTTTCATTATCTCCAGAAGGTGTACTTCTGTCAAGATATGTAATTTCATAAGTATCTCCAATGTGAATTACTTTACCGTCTATCTCTCTAGGGATTTTTATTTGAACTTCAAATGTACTTGTGTTAGGACCTGTTTCAACTAGGAAACTTCTATTAGCATCAAATTTGGGATTTGCAAGTGTTGTTTTAATTCCACCTTTTACTTTAAACTCAAATTCACTTAGGGGAATTTTGTCTTCATTTTTTGAATCCCTATTTGCATCTGGCTCATAAATCCTAAGTGTAAACTCATGACCAATTCTTGAACCTCCATTTGATTGGAAATTAGCATATGTTGCACTAAGAGGAATTGATTTGACTAGTGTTCTTTTTTCTCCCGAATAATCTGATTCGTCTAAATATTTTATCACTACGATGTCATCTTGACTAATTGGCTTTCCGTTGATTGTATCAGGCAATTCTAATTTTAAATAAAATTGACCTGTATTGGGACCTGTTTCTATCATTTCTTTTGGACCATTAATTGGAATTCCATTAATTGTAAATTCAAACAATCCCTCAGTTGATACAATTTCAACTCCATTATGAGCGACATTCAAATCCTGATCAGTGATGTAAAAATTCACTATTGACCTATTTGATGCAGGAACAGTTTGGATTTCTTTTTCTGCAATTTTTGTTGGTATGCTGTTCTGCTTAAGATCAGTAAATTTTAAAGGAATGATGATTAGCCCTCTTTTTTCCATCCTGTCAGCAGTTTCTGGTTTAACACATGCTGGATATCCATTTATTCTAATTACTAACTCTAAACCTTCTTTACATAGAATGTCTTCTGCTGTAGTGCCTTCAATCATTTGTTTTTTTGGCGATTCTATTACAGCATTTGCTGGAAATCCAATTGAAAATATTAAAAGTGAAAAAAATACACTAAAAATCAAACTTTGATAATTCATCATGAATTGTAATTGATTTTTTTAATTAAAAAAGCATTGAGTATGATTTGTTCATAATAAAACCATGATTGAGAATCTGCCTTCTTCTTAAATTTAATAAAATGAATTATTTTAATATGATTTTTCATTTAATGTTCTTTATTTTACTCTTGATAATCCCTACATCTGGCTTTGCATTTGCAGAACATGTCTTTAATCCTGAAGCATTTGCCCAATACCTAGACATTTCTCAACTAGAAGCAGAAAAAGTGACCTTTACTTTCGATGACGTGTCTTATGATGTCTACTATGGATATCATGGGAGTCTTGACGCAATGGGTTCCAACTCAGTTTTCCCAATTTTATCTTCAATGAGCATTAATGAAGAGAGAAAATCCCTTGAAATAGTAATGGAAACCGTCCCTGAAAAAACTGATTTTTGGGTAAGAGTGCCAGAAGATGTCATTTATGCAGATGGTGAAAAATTTACAGTGATAGTTAATGGTATTGATACTAGATATGATTTGATGAAATTTCCTAATGACTATGTAATTGGATTTATTATTTCAGAAGATACCAAAAATATTGAGATTATTGGAACAAAGGTAATTCCAGAATTTGGTGCATCTGCAATTATAATTCTAGGCATATCTGTAATTGGTTTGGTCTATTTTTCAAGAAAATTCAACATTATAAAAAATTGGACTAGAATTAATTAAGTGATAAATTCTAGCATTATTGCATGAAAAAAATTGCTTTACTGGGATGTGGTGCAATTGGAACTCAAATTGCACTAGCTATTGATTCAGGAGAAATTCCTGCTACTCTAACTCATGTATATGATGGCTCTAAGAGTGCATCTGAATCCCTTGTTGAAAAATTAAAAAATAAACCCATTATTGTTGAAAATTCTCATCTTTTATCTTCTCATCCTGTTGACATTGTTGTTGAAGCAGCATCACAAGACGCAGTAAAAGATGTAGGATTGAGTGTTTTACAAAATAAACGTGATCTAATGATAATGAGTGTTGGTGCACTACTTGATGAATCGATTTATGATATTTTGTATGATGCATGCAGAGATTTCAAAAAAACTATCTATCTTCCTTCTGGGGCAATTGCTGGACTGGATGGAATTAAGTCAGTAAGAAAAGAATTAGAATCTCTCTTAATTACTACTACAAAACACCCACGTTCACTAAAGGGCGCAAAGTTTTTTGAAAATTCCAAAATAGATCTCGATAAAATTGATTCAGTCACTAAAATTTTTGAGGGCACTGCAAAAGAAGCAGTATCGTTGTTTCCTGCAAACATCAATGTTGCAGCATTATTATCCCTAACAGGAATTGGAAGTGAAAAAACTAGAGTAAAAATTATGGCTGATCCTGACACTGATAAAAACACTCATCAAATTGAAGCTGCAGGAAGATTTGGAAAGATGACTTTTACTATTGAGAATTTTCCAGATCCAAATAATCCTAAAACAAGTAGACTGGCAATATTATCTGCAATTGAAACATTGAGAAAATATTGCACTAATGAGATTCAAATTGGAACGTAATATGGCAATAATTGCCACATTTGATGGGATTTCAGAGAATTCTAGACATCTTCCCTTTCTTTAAATCACCTCAAATTCCACTTTTTCATGTATCATGCTTGTACAACAATCATCAGAGCTCAAAGATGAAATAATACGGCTCAAGAAGGAGAAAGATGTGGTAATTTTAGCACATAATTACCAAATTCCAGATGTACAAGACGTAGCAGATTTTACAGGAGACTCTTTAGGGCTTTCAAGACAAGCAGCTACAGTATCACAAAAAACTATTCTGTTTTGCGGTGTTAACTTTATGGCAGAAACTGCTGCAATAATTAGTCCAGAAAAAAAAGTTTTACTGCCAGACTTGGAAGCTGGATGTTCGTTGTCTGATTCAATTACTGTAGATGAATTAAGAAATTGGAAGAAACAGCATCCTGGTGCAATTACAGTAGGATATGTGAATACAACAGCTGAGATTAAAGCAGAACTTGATTATTGTTGTACATCATCTAATGCAATTAATGTTGTGAAAGCAATTCCAGAAGATAAAGAAATTTTATTCTTACCTGATATGTTTTTGGGATCTTATGTTGCCAAAGTTACTGGTAGAAAAAATATGCATATTTGGGCTGGTGAATGTCATGTACATGCAGGAATAACAGCTGAAGATGTGATTAAGAAAATAGATTCAATTAAAGATGCAGAATTTGTCATTCATCCTGAATGTAGTTGTACTACTCCTATGATGTATGATGTTGCAGATGGAAGTTATGATGATAAAAAAGTTTCAATTCTTTCAACTGAAGGAATGCTAAATCATGTCAGTCAATCTACCGCAAAGAATTTTGTTGTTGCAACTGAAACTGGAATTTTATATAAGATGCGACAACAAAATCCTGGCAAAACATTCATTCCAGCATCAGATAAGGCTGAATGTCAATACATGAAGATGATTACACTTGAGAAAGTATATGATGCATTAGTAAATGAAAAAAATGTCATCACAGTACCTAAAGAAATTGCAGACAAAGCTCGTTTAGCAATTGATAGAATGCTTGAAATCAGCTAATCAACGTGAATTGCTTTGGTTGGATTGTTTAGACGAGAACCAAAAGATCCTCAAAAGAAAAAAAATGTAGCAAAGATCAAAGAACTCCAAAAATTGGTCAAAGAAAAAAAATATGATGAGGCACTAAAATCAGGCACAGAATATTTGGCCAAAGTTCCTAACAATCATGATGTTTTGTTTACTGTAGGAGGAATATGTTATCTCAAAAAGAAGTATAGAACAGCAATCTCTTACTTTGGTAAGGCCCTTGAAATTGGTTCTTATGATATTGATGTCTTGTTGTTAAAGGCTTATTCTCATCAAAAATTAAATGAAAATAAACTTGCAATTCAGTGCTGTGATAAAATTAAAGAGATTGATCCAAAAAATAAATCAGTAGCAGAACTATTATCTCAACTAGAGTCTTAGATCTCTAAACTCATATCAATTCCTTTTACAGAATTTGTAATGCTTCCAACAGAAATTATATCTACTCCTGTTTTTCCATAATTGTGAATATTTTTTGAATTAATTCCACCTGATGCTTCAAGCATCACTTTACTACGTAATTTTTTGTTTTTTAGAACTTTGATTGTTTTTTTAATTTTTGATGGAGGAAAATTATCTAACATGATGATAGTTGCACCTTCTCTTGCCGCAAGAATTGCATCTGGTATATTTTCAACTTCAATTTCGAATTTTTTGTATTTTTTCTTTGCTTTTTTTATTAGTGCTGACAATGAACCCTCTACTGCAATATGGTTGTCTTTTATCATTATCATCTCATCTAGTCTTAGTCTGTGTTTTTTTCCTCCTCCAATTTCTACTGCCTCCTTGTCAAAATATCTAAGTCCTGGTGCCGTCTTTCTTGTTGCATAAACTTTGGTTTTGTTTGGAATTTGTTTTACCAATTCATTTGTTTGAGTTGCAATTCCACTCATTCTGGAAAGTAAATTTAATGCTGTTCTCTCACATGTTAGAATTCTTCCTGCATCTCCTACTATGCTCATTATAGTCTGATTGGGTTTGACTTTTGTACCGTCTTTTTTTGATATGGCGACATTACATCCTTTTAATCTGAAAATCTCTTTGGCATATTCTACTCCTGCAACTATTGCGTTCTCTCTTGATATTATTCTGGCTGTGATCTTTTTTTTGGAGAGTAATTTACTTGTTATATCGCCTTTTCCTATATCTTCAGATAGAAATTCTGATAATTGTCTTTTAGAATTAAATGTCAATACACTGATACAATCTATCTATAATTTTAAAGATTTAGAATTTTTTTTATGTAACTTTAATTGCGTACTTTCCTTTTTGAGTGATGCCTAAAGTTTTTGATATCTCTGAATTTGTTGGATCAACTACTAGTACAATTCCATTCCAATCAGGTGTCAAGTCCGATGATTTACAAACAGGACAAACTTTTCCTGTTGTAACAAATTTGCATTTTCTGCAAGCCATCTCTCGTGCCATCTTAACTTGCCTCTACTTTAGCTTCTTTTGCAGGTTCTTCTCCACCTGCTTTCTTTATCTCTTCTTCAATCCATGCATCAGCACCAAGGAATGGTTGTCTACAAGTAATTCCAATCTTTCCCATTGCAGCTGCTTTTCCTAGAGATACAGCTGTAATTCTTGCACGAAGTGTTGAACCAACTTTTAGTGTTCTTCCGCTTTGATTAGCTAAAATCATTCCAGACTTTACATCGCTCTTCAGATAATCGTCCATTACTTGAGATAAGTGAAGCAATGCATCAGTTGGACCAATTCTTACAAATGCTCCAAAGTCTGTAATGTCTACGATCTCTCCTTGTACAATCTCTTGTAATTTTGGATAAAATGTTAATGCTTCAAATTCAACTTTGTGAAATGTTCCACCGTCTCCTGCAATCATTTTTCCCATTTCATCAACTTTGGCGTCTAAAATCATAATGATATATCCCAAATCAGCATTAATCATGCTCTCGTACTTTTCTTTGAGTATGTTTACTGCTGCCTTTTTGAGTGTAGTTCCAAATAAGCTTGGAGGAATCCTAACAACATCAACTAGGGTAGATATAGAAAACAACTGTGATATTTTTCTTGAATTTGAATTTATGAATCTTTGGGTAATTTAGGCTGAAAATTCCAAAGATTTTGGCAATTTTTCAAATAAATGACAATTTCTTTTGTTATGTAACTTATGTTTAAATAATGTTCAATGGCTTTTTTACGCAATGGTAGGAATAGACCAAGTTCTAGAAAAGCTCAGTACAGTAATTGATCCTGATTTGAAAAAAGATATCGTTTCAATGGGAATGATTAAAGACTTGGAACTTAATGATGGAAATCTCAAATTTACTTTAGAATTAACAACTCCTGCATGTCCCTTCAACGTTGAGATTGAAGATGATGTTAGAAAGGCAATTGGAGAACTTACTGACTTAAAGAATTTTGATATGAATGTGACTGCCAAAGTCATGGAAGGTCGTTCCCTTGATGCTGATACTGGAATGGCAACTGTGAAAAATATTATTGGTGTGGCAAGCGGTAAAGGTGGTGTAGGAAAATCAACAGTAGCATTGAATTTAGCTCTTGCATTATCTCAAACTGGAGCCAAAGTTGGTTTACTTGATGCTGATATCTATGGTCCTAGCATTCCTTTGATGCTTGGAATGAAAGATGGATATATGGAAGTAGAAGACAATAAACTTCAGCCAGCAAAATCAAATGGATTGCAGGTAGTGTCTTTTGGTTTCTTTGCAGAGCAATCCCATCAAGCAGCAATTTATCGTGGTCCTATAATCTCAGGTATTTTAAAACAATTCCTAGTTGATACTAATTGGTCTGATTTAGATTATCTTATAGTTGATCTTCCTCCTGGTACTGGTGATATTCCATTGACATTAGCACAAACAATTCCAATTACAGGAATTCTTGTAGTTACTACTCCGCAAGATGTTGCAAGTAATGTTGCAGTAAAAGCAATTGGAATGTTTGAAAAATTAAATGTTCCAATTATTGGAGTAGTGGAAAATATGAGTCACTTTATCTGTCCAAATTGTAGTGATAAACATTACATCTTTGGCGATGGTGGTGCAAAAAAGATCAGTGAACAATTTAAGATTCCTTTCTTAGGTGAAATCCCACTAAACTCTGGAATTATGTCTGGTTCTGATTTGGGAAAACCAATTATGATTACAAATCCTGATTCTCCAAGTGCACAAGCTTTTAGAACTAGTGCAAAAAACATTGCAGCTCAATGTAGTATTCTTGCATCAAAACTACAAGAAGAGATGAAATCTGAAAGTTCTGGCGAGTCTGCACCTGAGGCAAGTACTAACTAGCCGCGATTTCTGTGAAACTTCCTGATTCTATTAGAGACCAACTGAAGACTCCTCTAGGAATATTGTTACCTGAAATTAAAGCAAATAAAGAAAATATAAAAAAATTCCTCCCTGAAAATTCATTTATCATTACAGTAGGTGATAGAACCACTGAGAAGATGATTGATTTTGGTATGATTCCATCCCTTCAGATAATTGATGGGAAAGAAAAACGTAAGAAAAGAGAACCAACCAAATTATCAAATGCCACTGAATTACAAATTGATAATCCAGCAGCTGAGATCACATCTCAAAGCATTGATGTAATCAAAAAATCTTTTTCCATGAAACCCCCTGTAAGAATACTTGTTAATGGTGAAGAAGACCTCTTGGTATTGCCTGTCTGTATTTACGCTCCGGAAAATTCAATAGTTATGTATGGACAGCCAAACGAAGGACTAGTTATAACTAAAATTACTACAGAAATTAGAAATAAAGCACAAAGACTTCTTGATTTAATGGAATAATTGGGGTATGATGAGACGGTGGCTGTATGATTTGTGATTACTCTACTAAAACCTCTGACCCTATTAATTCATTATTTTATAGAATCAAAATCAACCAAAATTCTCACAACAATTGACATTTGAAGATAAACACAGATTCCATTACATGATATTATGAAACTAGACCCTGAACTTAGGTTGTCCATTTTAGAAAAAGTTGGTATCTACTCTAATCGTTTCTCAATTCCTGAACCTCAAATTCTATTATCAACTAAAGAAGTACTAGACACTCCAAAAGAAATGACTGAGGGAAGAAGAACATCTGCATACAAGTATTATGGAGTATCATACTTGCAACATAATCTTGTCTTTATCAATGTCCGAAAAATTCCAGATGAAAAAACTTTGGAGAATACTATAGTTCATGAACTGATCCATATGAGATTTCCATATCTTGCACATGGTAAGAGATTCAATAAATTGGTAAGACAAGGACTTAGGGGAAAATCATTTTTACCATATAGAAAAAGAAGTAAAATTTCTGCTATTTGATTTATATTTCCCAGAAAGGGGCAAGCTGAGTATAACATGGAAATATCTGAAATTCTGCCATTTATTGCAGGAATTGCATCATTTTTAGTTGCAGGAGGATTGGTTGCTTGGATTTCAAAGCAACCTGCTGGAACAAAAGAGATGATGGATATTTCAAATGCTGTCCGAGTAGGTGCAGCGGCATTTCTAAAAAGAGAGATGAAAATTATTGTTCCAGTAGCTATTGCATTATCGGTAATTATTGGAGCGTTTCTTCAACCCTCAAACGGAATAGCATTTGCAGTTGGTGCAACACTATCTGCAGTTGCAGGAGTTATTTCATTAAAAATTACAGTAAAAGCAGCAGTAAGAGCAGCTAATCTAAGTGGAAGTGGATTAGGTAAAACATTTGCAATGGCTTTTAGAGGTGGAGCAACTGTTGGCCTTGCAGTTCCTGCAATGGCATTATTAGCAATTACTGGTCTTTATCTAATTTATCCTGACCCAATCACTATTGCAGGTGTTGGTATTGGAGCAAGTCTAATTGCATTATTCATTAGAATTGGCGGTGGTATATTTACAAAGGCAGCCGATATGGGTGCTGATTTGGTTGGAAAAGTAGAGGCAAACATTCCTGAAGATGATCCTAGAAATCCTGCAACGATTGCAGATAATGTAGGTGACAACGTAGGTGACGCCGCTGGAATGGGTTCTGATGTTTACGAGTCCTATATTGTTACAATTCTTGCAGCATTACTAATTGCAGCATTAATTGGTGCACCAAACTATTTCCTTTATCCAATTCTTATTGGTTCTTCTGGAATGATTGCATCAATAATTGGTGTTGTAATTGTTGGCTCTAAGAATATTACAGATGTGATGAAGCCACTTAATCGTTCATTTTATGTTTCAGCTGCAATTGCAATTGCATTAAACTTTGTATTCATTACTCAATTCATTGAAAAATCTGATGCAGGATATGCATTATTTGGTACAACTGTAATTGGTGTTATTCTTGTTCCAATCATTCAGAAGATTACAGACTATTACACAAGTTACAAGCATGGCCCTGTAAAAGAGATTGCAGATTCTGCAAAATGGGGATATGCATCACTAACTTTAATGGGAATTATCAAAGGAATGCAATCAACTGGACCATTCATGATTGCACTAGTTGTTGCAATTATCATCTCTTACACTATATCATCATCTGCTGCACCTGTAGGAGCAGATCCTGTACTGTATGGAATCTTTGGAACATCACTTACTGCAATGGCCATGTTGAGTCTTGCAGGCATTGTTCTAAGTATTGATGCATTTGGACCAATTGCAGATAATGCAGGTGGAATAGTTGAGATGACTGGAATGGGTGAGGAAAACCGTAAAGTTACAGATGAAATTGATGCAGTTGGAAATACAACAAAAGCAGTAACCAAAGGATTTGCAATTGCAAGTGCTGCACTAGCTGCGCTTGCCATGATTCAGGCATTTCAGTTTGAGGCCGCACATATCTTTGAAGGTGTTTTAGATTTAGATTACAGTTTGACAAATCCTGCAATTATTGTGGGACTATTAATTGGTGGATTAATCCCATTTATTATTACAGGCCAGCTAATCAATGGTGTTTCTAGAGCTGCAGGAAAGATGGTAGATGAGGTTCGAAGACAATTCAAAGAGGATCCTGAAATTCTTACAGGGAAATCAAAGCCAGATTATGCAAACTGTGTAGATATTGCAACAGTTGCATCCATTAAAGAACTATGGAAACCAGCAATTGTAGCAATAACTGCCCCCATAATCTTAGGTGTTCTACTAGGTCCTACTGCCGTAGCTGGATTGTTAATGGGTTCAGTTGTCACTGGAATTCTTTTGGCTTATCATTTGGCAAACACTGGTGGTGCATGGGATAATGCAAAGAAGCTAGTTGAGATGAAAGGAGAAAAAGGTTCTGAGGTTCACAAAGTAGCAGTTGTCGGTGATATTATTGGTGATCCTTACAAAGATACAGCAGGTCCTGCTCTTAACACTGTAATCAAATTACTAAATACCATTGCAATAGTCTTTGTATCTGCATTTGTAGCAATTATTGCAATCTAAGTTTTCTCTTCAATTACCAAAGTCATGTCTAACTCATCAACTTGAGCTTGAATTGCTTTCTTTAGAGTTTCATTGTGAAAGTCGCAGAATTTGAAATAGTCATCTGCAGTTTGAAAACAACCACAAATCCATCTTGTCTTTTTGTCTCCTTCTACTGTCCACTTTGAATATTTGTTATCTTCCATGAAATCAACTCCATTGATTGTTTAAAAAACATTATAGAAAAAGAAAAAAGTTTAAGGACAGCCTTCCATTTTTTGTATAAAGTAGCCTTTTTCCTTAATTGCCTGTTCTACAGGCTCTGGTGCACCTTGTGAATGGCAGAATTGGCATTCATTAGTTGTCATTACTGCATCTCCTTCACCGATTGATTGTAACCACTCTTTGCCATATGCTAAGGCTTTATCGTGATCTTTTTCACCAGTTATTACATCAAAGTGCATGGTATGACCATCTGCGGCTTTGACATATGTGTCGTATACGTGAATTTCCATAATTATCTGATCAAAAAAGGGATATTTATTTCAAAGATCATCAAAAACCATGAAAACAATGATTGATGTTGTCATTTCAAATACATCAAACATAATTTTAGAATTAGATGATGTAAATTCTCCTCAAACTGTAAAGCAGTTTTTATCCAATTTACCCTTTACATTGACTCAACGTGTGGGGTGAGGAGATCTACACAAACGCATCTCCAATCAATGTGCCTGAGGAAAATGCAAAATCTCCTGTAAATCTTAACGATGTTGCTTACTGGCCAACAGGAAAGGCAATCTGTTTATTTTTTGGTCCTACACCAATTGGTAAAAAAGGTGAGATCACCCCTGCATCCCCAGTAAATATAATTGGGAAGATAATCTCTCCTGATAAATCTGTTCTAAAAATTGCTGATGGAAAAACTGTAACATTTAGAAAAAAATAATTTTAAAATTAATATCTGCCATTTATGATGCTGAGAAATTATGACGTTTTTAGGCTTGAATTTGAATCTCTTGAATGTGTTCATCTAACACAAAAGCTTTGAATTCCATTGTTATTCCTGAATAAATTATCCATACTACTGGGTTACCATGCATGAATTTCTTATCTGTCTCTGATGGATACGCAATTGAATTGGGATGGGAATGAAAAATTGCAACAACATCCATATTTTTTTGCTCAGCCAAGTTATAGCCTTCAATTAACTGCTCATTTGAAATTGTAAAGTTTACTGGTGATTCTTCTATGTTTTTAGTAAGAAAAATTTCTTTAACTGTACTATTTTCATCATTTTCACTTCCAAATAATATGGCGCAAGACTCGTTTGGTTTTTCTTTTTCAGCATGCTCTAGTAGAATTTGTTTTTGAGAATCTGTTATCGTGATTTTTTTCAAATCTATTCTACGTTTATTGTTCCAACCATCCATGGATGGAATATACAATAGTAATCTTCTGTTCCTGCAGTTGTAAATGTAAATTTGAATTGTTCGCCAGCTCCAAGCATTTCTGAATCAAAGTTTCCATTTGGACCTGAATTTGGATTGCCTGAAGTAACTGAATGTACTGTGTTATCTAGATTGTCCCATACTATAGTATCTCCAACTTTAACGTCGATAATTTCTGGATCATAGTATATTTGGTCATCAGATGGAATTGCTGCTCCTTCTGGAATGGATATTTTGATTGGTTCTTTTGGTGCTTCAATTATTAGTGTTGCAATCATCCAAGGATGCACAATGCAGAAATATTCATACTCTCCTGCTTGCAAATCTGTTGTGTCTAGATCATAGACCCCTCCTGCATCAATTAAACTTGAATCGAAAGTTTCTCCAAAGTCAACTGAACTTGTAACTGTATGTGGAACTGCATCAGCATTTGTCCATTCTATGACGTGTCCTTGCGGTACAACAGATACGTCTGGATCATAATCTGGATTCCCTTCTATAGAAGAATTTTCTAAAATTGTAATTGCAAACACTGGTCCTGTTGGTTCCATCTCTTCAGATGGTTCTTCAACTCCTACTTGTTGAGGAATCATGTATGTATCTGGAGTGACAAATCCAAATACTACCCACATAATAATTCCAGTAGCTGCTGCAATACTAACAATTGATCCTACAGGTTTGAGGAAACTAGGATGCTTCATTGCAAGATATGCGATAATTATTGCTGGAAATGCTATTGCGATTAAAATTCCTGCAATGGTAACTGTGTAGTTTGATGTATTCATGGTAAATGCAAACATTCCAAAACCTAGAGCAATCGATAAAATAACCAAAGTTGTAGCCTTTGCTCTGTTACTGGTTGAAATTCCTCCATCTAGTATTCCTGCTGCCAAAAAGATCAGTCCTACAAACATTGTTAATCCTGTCAGGGCATGCATTCCATCAATGAAGGTATGTGCAATTCCTGCGTATGATATGGTGACACCAGCTAAGCCTATGGCTGTTAATCCCATCCCCGGCATCATGAGGTCCCAATTACTCATTCAAATTAGCTGGTAGGCCTGAGATACTTATTCCTTTTGAAATATTGTGGATCTCAAGACGAAGAAATTAAATGGCTTTGGGATAGGATAGAGTGAGATTGGGATTTAAAGAAATAATGGAGATATCCAAACCTCGAATTGTAATTCTCCTAGTGATTACTGCTGTAACATCAATGTACGCTGCAAGTAAACTAGTTCCAGGATCTCCTGAACTTGAATATTGGTCGTATCTTCATATTATAGTTGCAGGAGCATTGGCATCGGCAGGATCTAGTGCACTTAATCATTATTATGATAAAGACATTGATCCTAAAATGAAGAGGACTAGTACTAGGCCAATCCCATCTGGTAGAATGGCTGCATCTCAAGTAATGATCTATGGTTTAGTTGTAAGTTGCATATCTGTAATCTATGGGTACTTTGCATTAAATGCAGTATCTGCATTCTTTATTGCAGTTGGAATATTCTCCTATGTTGTAATTTATACAGTTTGGCTCAAACGACTCAATACATCCAACATTGTAATTGGTGGAATTGCTGGAAGTGCTGCTGCTTGGGCTGGTTGGTCTGCAGCTACTGGTAGTATGGACTTGTTGGGATTCTTAGTTGGCTTTTTGGTATTTGTTTGGACTCCATCTCACTTTTGGTGTCTTGCAATGAAGATAAAAGATGAGTATGCACAAGCACAGGTTCCAATGTTGCCAGTTGTAATTGGAATGCAAAAAACATCAAAATACATTTTAGGAAATACTATAATTTTAATTCCATACTCTTTGTTGTTGTCATTTATTCCAGATGGGATGGGAGTTGTGTATACTGTAATTGCTGCTATTTCTGGAGGATTAATGCTAGTGTATCATTACAAATTAACAAAAACTCCGACATCTGAGTTTGCATGGAAAGCATACAAGGTTACAGCACCCTACTTGACTATAATTTTTGTAGCAGTTGCATTAGATGCTGCTTTTCATATTCCGTTAATTTAGAATTTATTTTTCAAAGCCTGGGAAACTTGCTTCATAATCTTTTTCCATCATTTCTTTATTTTGCTCGTCTACATCATCTACTTCTTTCTCAACAACATAAACTTCAATTCTACGCTCATCTTTTGTAATCCAAGATACTTTGATTAATCCTAGAATCTCCAAATCTAAGAGTATCTTGTTGAATTTATCTTCTGGAATTAAAAACCCCTCTTTGGTTAGTATCTTGTATAGTTCAACGTCTGTCAATGAACCTGCTTCTTTTATCTTGTCAAATACTGTATTTCTTATAGGGATTGTCATGATTAACCGTAAAATGCTTTATCCCCATTCTTTGGTACCACGTTAGATATACTTTCTCTTACAGTGTTATACCACTGATCAACTTCAGATGTAATTGATGGTTTTACTTGCTTTAAGCTGTTTGCAAAGTCTTGACTAGTAATTTTTATACTGTTGTTTCTCATTGCTTGAACTGCAGCTTCTCTGCAAAGAGCTGCCAAATCTGCACCAGTATAATTTTGTGTAGCAACTGCAATCTCTTGTAATTTTACATCATTTGATAATGGCATCTTTTTGGTTAGTATTTTGATAATATCCAGTCTTCCTTTCTCGTCAGGTGGTGCAACATATAATACCAAATCTAATCTTCCGGTTCTTAACAGTGAGTTGTCTACAACATCTGGCCTGTTTGTGATTCCAATAACTACCACTCGTGATGAAATTCCTTCTTCGATCTCGGTTAACAACTGACTAAGTATTGTTTCTCCAACTCCTCCATCACCTGATTTGTATTTTGCAAGTGAGTCTAATTCATCAAAGATTACAACACATGGCGATGATGCTTTTGCCTTTCTGAAAATCTCTCTTACTGCTTTTTCTGATTCTCCAACCCACTTTGAGAGTATTTCGGGTCCTCTAACTAGTATCATATTTGCTCCCGTTTCAGTAGCTACTGCTCTTGCTAACAATGTCTTTCCACACCCTGGCGGTCCGTAAATTAATGCACCTTTTGGTGGCCTTATTCCCATCTTTGTAAACTTTGTTGGCTCTTTCATTGCAACAATTAGATTATCTGTTAATGCTTTTTTGATCTCATTTAATCCTCCAACATCATCCCACCAAACTTTTGGTCTCTCAACATAAAACTCCCTCATTGCAGTAGGGACGACTTCTTGCATTGCATCATAGAAGTCGATTAGTTTTATCTGCATTGACTGTAAGACTTCTGATGGAATCTTTTCTGTCTCCAAATCTATCTCTGGTAGATATCTTCTAATTGATTTCATTGCCGCCTCTCTGCAAAGTGATTTGATATCAGCACCCGTATATCCGTGAAGTTCTGCTGCTAAATCTTTAAGATCTACATCATCACTAATTGGCATTCCTCTTGTATGAATAAATAGAATCTCTAGTCTTCCATCTTCGTTTGGAACTGAAATCTCAAACTCTCTGTCAAATCTTCCTGGTCTTCTAAGTGCAGGATCTACACTGTCTGGTCTATTTGTTGCACCTAGTACAATCACATTTCCTCTGTCATTTAATCCGTCCATTAGTGCTAGTAGTTGTGCTACCACTCTCTTCTCTACATCTCCGTATGCTTCTTCCCTCTTTGGAGCAATTGCATCAATCTCATCAATGAAGATTATGCTTGGAGAATTATCTTTTGCTTCTTTGAAAATCTCTCTGAGTTTGGCCTCTGTTTCTCCATAATACTTGTTCATTATCTCTGGACCGTTTATTGGAAACATGTTCGCTTCTGATTCGCTTGCCATAACTTTAGCTAGCAATGTTTTTCCACATCCTGGTGGTCCATAAAGTAAAATTCCACTATGTGGTTCAACTCCCAATCTTGCAAATAACTCTGGATGCTTAAGTGGCAACTCTACAATCTCCCTCATTGCTTTGACTTCACGTCTTAGTCCTCCAACTTCCTCGTATGTCACCCTAACTTTTCTATCGACTGCACTATCAGTTGAGATGTTCAGATTTGTTGTGCGGTCAATCTTTACAACCCCTTTTGGTGTGGTTTTTGTTATTTTAAAATCCATAGAGTTACCTAGTATCATTACAGAGATTTCATCTCCATGAGTAATTGGTAATCCCTTTAATCGATTCTTTACAAAGTCTGTGAACTCTTTATCTACTGTAACTGAATCATTTACTGGAGTTAACGAAACTGCTTTTGCAAACTTTGTTGATACTTTTCTAATCTTTACAATATCGTTTAGTGATGCACCCACATTTTTTCTTGTTTGCCCATCAACTCTAATTATGTCTGGAAATTTTTCATCTTCATCAACTGGCCAAACTACAGCACAACTCGAACGTGATCCCATAACTTCAATGACATCGCCAGGACTTACTTTGAGAAAATCCATTGCTTCTGGACCTATCCTTGCTCTTTTTTTGCCAACATCTCTTTGCTTTGCTTCCCCAATTCGCATCTGCAAAGGTTCTTCTTTGCGTACCAAAAGATCACCTATTTCATGTCAACTGACATGCGGCTCATATTGAGGACTTCAAATTCGCTTACACCCTCAACTGATCTAATAGCATCTTCTAGAGAATCCATTTGACCTTCTTGGTCTTCTAAAATAAATTCGGCCTTTAGAAATTCTAATCCAAATGCTAATGGCTCTTTAGCATGTCTCTTCATTGAGATGCCTTCTTTTAGTGATGACTTTATTGTTTCAGCTAATTTATCAAGATCAACTTCTGTTCCTTCAGGTAAAATTTTTGTAACTAATAGTAACTGTGTCATTTTTCTATGGCCCCAAAACATTACATGATGAGCAAGTATAATTTCTTGCTGCCTCTCTGCAACTCTGACATCTCCAGATTAAATCTTCACCGCAATTAGGGCAGTTGAATTTTACACATTTATCATTGGGCATAATATGTCTGTGGCAACAACTACAAGATGGTAATGATATAGTAGATGACATACCACAAATTTTCAAAAACATCATTTATACCTTCCTTAGAAATTGCGCACGTTTTAACCAAGTAATTTTTTTAACTCTCCTCCAATTAGGACTTGAGCTGTTTTGATAGAATTTTTGATCCCAAGTAATTTAATAATTGATCCTGTATGAAAATCAAAATCATCTTTTTGTGAAATGTCATGAATTATTTCAGGTGTGATTGAATCAAATAGTTTGTTTATTGTATCATTGTCTAGTCTTTCTAGAATTTTTCTTGCAAGCAATTGTTTTTCAAACTCTTTTCCAAATTTACCCATCCATTGCTTTTGGTATAATTCCAAGTCTTTAGGGTTGTTTGATTTTAGATATTTTGAAATTGCTCTTCCTGCTAACAATCCCCCCATGCCACTTGAATATATCCCTCCTGCCGTAGTTGGCTTTGCTTGACCTGCAGCATCTCCTATGATTATTGTTTTTTCATCAATAAAATTCTCTATTGGTCCCTTTATCCAGATTGGTGCAAAAATCTTTCTAATTGTGGAATAATTTCCTTTTTCTTCTAACATCTTTTCTAAAGTTTCAGATACGTTGATTGCTTTTCCTGCCACACCTACTTTGCCTTTTCCTTCCCCTGATGGAATAATCCATGCAAAGAATCCTGGAAATTTTTTTTGATCAAAGATTACTTGAACTTTGCCCTTTTTTATCCAGTCTGCATAAATCTCATATTGTGCTGATGATAAAATTCCTGTTCTGTCTTTATGGATTAATGATGATACCCCTCTTGCATCAACAAAAATCTTACAATCAATATTTTCTCCATTTGTTCTAATTCCTGAATCCGTAATTTCTTGAAATGATGTTCTTACTTTGATTGTTGCTCCATTTTTTTGAGCTTGATGTGCTAGTTGTTTGTCAAGCTCACGTCTGCTAATTTCTACTACTTTTTGCCTTTCTGAATTTATTGTAAAACTTTTGCCGTTTGGTGCTGTAATTTCTGCTGATTCAATCATATGATCAAAAGTTTTTCTAAATGGAATTACTCCTAATTCTTCTAATCCTGAAATACTAACTAGTCCACCGCAGTGCTCAGGCGTTCCGATTTCATAGTCTTCCTCTATTACTAGAACACTGTTTTTGTTTGCAGCAATCTCTCTTGCACAAACTAGTCCTGCAATACTTCCACCTGCTATTACTACATCATAATACACAATATTTTTGTCCCATAGATGTTAATTAACTTCATTAATTTCTCAAAACTGAATTTCTCAAAACGCTGTTTTGTGTTTATGTCATGAGAAAAAAGACAAGATGAAGATAAAGACGATAAGAAAAATCCTATATTTTTTCAAATAATCAAAAGACTTTCATTTCAGCATTTTTAAGAAATCTTGATGGGTGATATCAAGCAAGTAATTGTAGTAAGAACTGATCTTGATATGGGAAAGGGTAAGATTGCAGCTCAGGTAGGTCATGCTTGCGTATTGGGTGCAGAACATGTCAGAAAGTCTCATCCAGAATGGTATGAGCAATGGTGGGCAGGTCAAGAAAAAGTGGTAGTAAAGGTTTCTGGGATTAAGGAATTAGATGAAGTCAAAAGACACGCAATTGATCTGAATCTTCCATGGTCTGAGGTGACTGATGCAGGTCATACTCAGATTGCTCCAGGTACCACGACATGCATCTCCATTGGTCCAGCTCCTGAAAATTTAGTTGATAAAATTACAGGTGATCTGAAATTACTGTAATTATTTCTTGGAATAAGATATAACAAGGCTTGATATTTTTTCAAATATGAAGAAAAAAGCAATTTTTGTAACTGTATTTTTTGGATTTATTTTACTCTCATCTACTGTAATGATCACATTACCTGGAATACTTCCTAGTGACGATGATCCGGAGATGACTCTTACTGGAACTCCTGCTGATAATTTCCCTGATGAACAACGAGCACAATTTTGTGGCTCTGGAATTCCAAAGTCAACTGCGTATGTCCAAGAGTATGCCATTCCAACAGCTTGTACTAACCCACTTGCAATTGTAACTGATTATGATGGAAATGTTTGGTTTGCCGAAACTAATACTGGAAAACTAGGAAAGTTTGATCCTAACACTTTGACATTTACTGAATATGATAATCCTACATGGCCAAAAGGTGGTCGCTCTATGATGTGGGGGATTGATTATTCTCCAGACGGTTCAGTATGGTTTACTGATGAGACATATGATTCAGTTTGGAAGTTCTCAACTCTTACTGAGAAATATGATAGATTGGCATATCCCTCAGAAGGTGATTCTCTACCACAAAAACTCAAAGTGCATGGCTCTCAAATTATCATTAATGACTTTACTGGCAACAAACTAACATTTTTAGATCCTACCTTATCTGAGAATGTAAATTATCTGAGCATTCCATCTCCTGTTGATAATTCAGTTACTGCAGACTTTGCAATTGATAAAGACAATAATGTTTGGTTTACTAATTGGCTATTCCAACAAGGAGGGGTTCTAGTCAAATTTAACCAAAATGCCTACATGGATACAGCTGCAAAATCCGTTGACAAATTTTTACCCTTGATGGATTATATTGAAATTTATCAGTTACCTCCAGAACTCTTAACCCCAAATGGTGCAGTAGTGTCTGATGATGGAACAGTTTGGTTAGCTGATACAACCTCATCATCGTTCTTTAATTTTGATCCAAATACTGAGACATTCACTCAATACATTACAGCAGATCCTCTATTGAGTACTTATGGTAACCAAACAGGTGTAGTCAAATCTCTAATATCAAGACCATACTGGATAGAGTCCGATGAACAAGGACGAATAATATTCAATGCCCAAACTGCAAACAATATTTCCGTAATGGATCCAAAATTACAATCCCTTGTTGAATACCATGTTCCTTCCAAGAATCCTAATTGGGCAGATTGTGATCCTGGGACTGGAATGATGTTGGCTGATTGTGGATTAGCTCAAGTTTTTGACTTTACAGTGAATGGACAAAAAATTTGGTTTACAGAATGGGTTGAAAATAACATTGGAGTAGTTGATACTAGTGTTCCATTACCACTTGAGATTCAAATAGAATCAAACTCTGTTAATTTATTGCCTGGTGATTCAAAACACTTTAACTTCATTGTCTCGCCAAAATCACAAAATGACATTGGTGTTTCTCTAATTTTGTCTTCAACTCATGAATTCTTGCAAATAATGCCTGATCATAATACTCCCGAGTCATTTCAATTAGACTCTGATGCCCCAAGACCAATTCATACAACAATATATGCAACTGAAGATGCAATTCCAGGAACCTACAAAATTTTAGTTGGAGCTCAATTATCTGATGTTGCAATTAGTAAATTCATTACAGTGACAATAGAGTGATTCCTGATATAGATTCACAAATTGGTATTGATGTTTATAGTACTGATTTTGTTGGGATTGGTGGAAAGATAAGAGATTCTCCTGAAGATTTTCAAGTATTTGAAATAATTTCAGAAAAATCCCAAAAGGAAATTGGAGATAACGATGGGTATGCTGTTTACAAGTTACGGAAAAAAAAGATTGACACTAATCATGCCCTATCTGATATTTTTAGAAAAAAAGGTATTCGTCTAAAGTCACTTGGTCTAAAAGATTCGTACGCAATTACAGAACAGTATGTGTGTTCTGGTAATAAAGGACATTCCGTTGAGGATTATTCAACTGAAAAATATTCTCTTACAAAAATAGGCTATGTCAACAAACCATTGTCAAAAAAAGATATGATATCAAATCATTTCAAAATAAAAATATCTGATTGTTCTGATGGATTGACTAATTTTACTGAATATGAAAAAATTCTAAATTTTTATGGATATCAGAGATTTGGCTCTAAAAGAGCTGTAACTCACCTAATTGGCAAGGCAATATTGCAAAGAAACTTCCAAAAAGCAGTTGATTTGATTCTTAGCTTTACATCCTCATATGACTCTAAAGAGAATACTGAGATAAGAGAAAAACTCAAGGATAAAGAAAATTATTCAAAGTTTTATGAACAGGTTCCAAAACAGATGGATACTGAAAGAATTGTTCTAAAAGAAATGATTGATTCAGATGATTGTTCAAAGGCAATTCGAGTAATTCCTCTGTCATTGAGAAGATTTTACATTCAGGCTTATCAATCTTTTATATTCAACAAGTCTCTAAGTTTGGCATTTTCTGATGGTGAGGATCTTTTTGAGACACAAATAGGTGATGTTTGCTTTGATGATCATGGAATAATTGGAAAATATGTCAAAGGAATGGATCAAAATTTGGCATTGCCTTTTGTTGGATACTCCTATTACAAAAAAACAAGATTTGACTATCAGATATCTCAGATCTTGACCCAAGAAGAAATTACTCCTAAAGATTTCTACATTAAAGAGATGCAAGAGGTAAGTAGTGAAGGGGGATTCAGACAAGCTTCAATTCATGTAACTGATTATTCTTCTCATGATGATATTGTGGAATTCTCTCTTTCAAGAGGATCTTTTGCAACTATCTTGCTAAGAGAAATAATGAAACCGCAAGATCCAATTCTTGCAGGTTTCTGAGATCTGTTTAGAAATAATTCCTTAGATGTCTTTAAGTTGATGTTTTCTAATAACCCATCATGGAAAAAGCATACATGTTGATAAGTTGTGAAGTTGGAGGAGAACAAGAACTATTTGAAGAATTAAATGAAATACCTGAAGTTAAAAATTGTATAATCACATATGGTAGTTATGATCTAGTTGCAGAATTTGTTACAGAGAATTCATCAGAAATGAATCAAGTAATTACATCCAAAGTACGAAAATTATCTAAAATTAGAAGTACCATCACATTACGAGTAATTAACTAGATTTTTTATAATAACTAATTCCAATACCTGTACCAATTATGATTACTCCAACAATTGCAATCTGCATTCCATAACTAATCCAGTCTGGATTGTGATACATGAATGATGTTTCAGGACCCACTACTCCATACCCTTGAAGATGAAAAATAATTCCCATTATTCCTATGATTGTGCCTACTATTATTGGTAGATTGCCTACCTTCATCAAAAATAATCCTCCCTCTCTGATTAAAAAGGGTAAACAGAATTGATAATTTGACCAAATGATTTTTCGATTTGATCTTTAATGACTATCTTAAGATGTACAATATTGTATAATTGGAATTATACTGATGAATCTCATGGTCATTCGTATTTAGGCTTGATACTGTTCTCATCAGCAGCCTTAATCGCAATAATGATCTTTCTAATTTTTCATCCTCAAATTGAGGCCTTAAACAAAGAATCCCCAATTTTAATTAATTTGATGTTTGTCCCTGCAATGGCGATTGGATTTCTTTATGGGGTAAGAATTACTGAAAGAGCAGTTAATCCTGGTGAAATTAGAAGCTCCTTTAAGCGTTCCATTACAAAAATTTTCTTGTTCTTTTTTGTAATTGGTGGGATGTTCAGCTCTGTAAATTTTGCAATTAATGGCGGAAGTATTATGCCTGATATTTCTATTTTAGAGGATGGTTTATTGCCATGGCTTAATGAATTTGTTACTGCAAACGGAGGGGCTACATTTCTAATTATTACTAGTATTACATTGATGGCAGGTGCAACAAAAAGAATAGTTGGGATGAATACTGGATTCTTAAATCGATTGGTGACATTTGTTGGAACCTTTGTCTTTTTTACTATGTTGGCACTAAGCTTTACAAAATCAGATCCTACATCTTCTGGTGTATTTTTGTATACATTTTATCAAGCAGGAATTGTTGGAGGGGCATTCTTTGCAATGAATAGACTAACCAAAAATAAAAACATGCTAGAAGATTTTGCAAATGGTTACTAGTTTCTATTTATCTAAATCCACATAGACGCCAGAAATTTTGTTATTAATCCTATCCAAATATTTCTCACAACTTTTATCTTCAAAGTTATTTTCTTTACATTCATTAAAATGCAATGTGTTGTGTCTTTGAATATTATCTGAATAAAGAACATCTCCTCCTATTGCCAGTGCTATTAATCCTACAGCAGCTAAACTTGCAGCCACAACAATCATAGAATATCCTACCTTTGCATAATTGTGTGGCTCTTTCATTTACAAAAAATCCATAGCTCTTGAATTTAATCTTTTCAAGTTGTTATTTTGCGATCTTAATCGTATGACTAGTGGTTTTTTTGGGAAAAAAAGAAAAGACAGTACTAAAAACTACCTTCATTGAGCATACAAATTCTTCAATATGAGTTTCTAGGGCCAATCCCACTTGATGAATGGGGCCCTCCTATGGAGAAATTGGTATATTTGATATTATCTCGAGACAAAGATCGATTTAACATAATCTATGCAGGAGAATGTGAAAAAACCGAAGAAAAGTCATATTTTATTCAGCATTCACAATTTCAATGCTGGATAAAGCAGTCTGGTTCAGAAAAATCTCTTTATCTTGCTATATTGCCAATGTTTGAATCCAGTAATATTCAACGACAAAATGTTCTTACTCGAATTAATCAACGATACAAACCCCCATGCAATACTGATACAGTAGAATCAAAACCTGATTATATTGTTAGGTCATCAAAATCTGAAAAGATTACTTGCGCTTGCTGTGGGGCTGAAATGAAATCAGAGAAAATTCTTGAAAAATCTACTTTATACCGATGCACTAATTGTGGAATAAGTGATACTAGACTTGACTCTTGATTTTATTTTGAACATCAAATAGTTGAAGTGTTAACAAGTCTATTGCTTTTTTCAAATGCTGAAATTCATTAATTGAATGAATTTGCCCTTCTACTAATACTCTCATAATTTTAACAGTATTTTTTTGAAAATCATCTGATGCTACTATTTCCATCGCATTGATTTTTGATAAAATATTATCTAAATCCTTTATCATTTCATCAGATGGCTTGTGTTTATCCATGAGTCTTTGTAGATGATTTTACTATATGAATTGTTACAAGAGCTCCTCATCAATTTCTTGAATAGGATCCAAGTATTGTTGACAAGTGCATGTTGGAATCTGACATTTGCCCATCTTGATTAAGGAATTACTGTCTTCATTTGGAATGTGGGCTTCATTTGTATGATGACATCTTTTACAATTCATAATTAAAAACTACCACTCTGTTATTTATGCCCAAAAGTTATGGAATTAGAACTGCTCTTGCCTTAATTTCTGAATCTTTTAATTTTTTTAAAACTTGATTTGCTTTCTCTAGTGGAAATACTTCTGATATTACCTCTAAATTTTTCTCATCACAAATTTTGATTACTTGTTCCATGTCTTTTGTAGAGCCAATCAAAGTACCTCTAATTGTTTTTTCTTCAAATGCCATAAATGCCGGTTTTTCACCAATTGTTGCAATTACTACAAGGCCCCCCTTCTTTACTGCCTTTATTGCAGTATCAGTAACAATATCTGCTGGTGCAAAAACAATTGCAGCATCAAGCAGACCGTGTTTCTCTTTAAGATTAGCGAGAAATTCCTCTTGGTTTTCAGAAAATTTCATAGTGTCTATTGCGCCTAATCTTTTTGCAACATCAAGATGATTCTGTGATCTTGAAAATGCAATTACATCACAATTTTCTACTTTGGCAAATTGAACTGCCATATGTCCTACTCCTCCAATTCCAAAAATTCCTATTTTTTTGTGAGACTGTGGCTCTGAGGCTTTTACTGCCTTGTATGCCGTAATTCCTGCACAAAATAATGGAGCCGCATATTCTGGTTTCATATCTGATGGAACTTTTGTTGCAAAATCTTCTGCCACTGTAATGTATTCTGTATATCCTCCTTTGTAGGATTCCCCAGTAATTATTGATGATTCGCAGAGATACTCTTTCCCTTCTTTGCAATATTGACAAATTCTACATGCCTCTAAAAGTGGAGTAATTCCAGCTCTATCTCCAACTTTGAATTTTGTAACTTTGTCACCAACTTGTATGACTTTGCCAACTAACTCATGACCTGGAACTGTTGGAAGAGTTGGTGGGATTCCTATATCCTGCCAATCTCCCTCAATTCCATGAAGTTGTGAATGACATACTCCACATGCCTCAATTTTTATCAAAATTTCATCAGGTCTTTTAATTTCATGTCTATCAATATTGGTTAATTTTAATGGATTATTCTCAATTTTATCACATTTTTCAAGTACCATTGCACGCATTTTCTCCATGATTAACTAAAATTTATTACAGGATTTTAAGATTCGCAAACGAATTAAGGTGAGTTTAGATTTTTTATCTCTAAACACTTTGAATCAAATTCATTGAGATATTTCTTTATGTTGATTTGTTTATCTTTGATGTATAACTCACATGTCTCTGAATCTATCAATTTACTGGCATTTTCAATATTTGTAGTATATTGAAAAATTAAAACCCCCACAAGAATTATTATCAAAATTATTGGTAGCCTTCTCTGAGTAATATCCACACATTTTTCCCAAATAATTTCTAACTTAAGCGTATTGAAAATAACATGATTTCATAATTTGCCATTAGAAAAATAAAGGACCAGATTTGCTGTAAATTGTGAGTAAAATTTCTGAGGAAGACAAAGAAAGAGTAAGACTATTGCAACTTGTCACATCATCAAAACATGAATTTAAAAAACTCTCAGTTGCTCAATTACGACGATTACAAGAACTAGTTGAAAAAAAAGATTACAGTCATGACAAAAAGGCCCATAAATCCAAAGTTAAACTGTTGGCAAAGATTAATGTTAGAATCTATGAATTAGAAGAAGGAAGAGGGATTTGGGGATAATTTCTTTTAATTAGGTACAAATATTCTAATGAATCTGAATACTTGTGGCACAAAACAAACTCATCAATGAAACCAGTCCCTACCTACTTCAACATGCCCACAATCCTGTTGACTGGTATGGGTGGAATGATGAAGCATTACAAAAAGCTAAAAATGAAAATAAACCCATCTTTTTGAGTATTGGATATAGTTCATGCCATTGGTGTCATGTGATGGCTCATGAATCATTTGAGAATGAAGAAGTTGCAAAATTTATGAATGAAAATTTTGTTAATATCAAAGTAGACCGAGAAGAAAGGCCAGACATTGATGATATCTACCAAAAAGTTTGTCAGATAGCTACTGGTCAAGGAGGATGGCCATTGAGTATTTTTCTTACTCCAGATCAAAAACCCTTCTATGTTGGAACTTATTTTCCTGTTTTAGATTCGTATGGTAGACCTGGGTTTGGAAGTATTTGCAGACAACTATCTCAAGCTTGGAAAGAAAAACCTAAAGACATTGAAAAAGCAGCAGAAAATTTTCTTGATGCATTAAATAAAACTGAAACTATCAAAGTTCCCTCTTCATTAGACAGGATTCTACTTGATGAGGCTGCAATGAATTTGTTTCAGCTAGGTGACCCTACTTTTGGTGGGTTTGGTTCTGCTCCTAAATTTCCAAATGCTGCAAACATTTCATTTTTACTTCGTTATGCAAAACTATTCGGACTCTCAAAATTCAATGAATTTGCACTAAAGACACTTAACAAAATGGCCAAAGGTGGAATATTTGATCAGATAGGAGGTGGTTTTCATAGATACTCTACTGATTCAAGATGGCTAGTACCTCATTTTGAAAAAATGCTTTATGATAATGCCTTAATTCCAGTAAATTATGCTGAGGCTTATCAGATTACCAAGGATCCATTCTATCTTGAAGTTTTACAAAAAACATTGGACTTTGTTTTACGTGAAATGACTTCCCCTCAAGGTGGATTCTATTCTGCGTATGATGCAGATTCTGAAGGAGTAGAGGGCAAATTCTATGTATGGACGAAAAGTGAAATTAAAGAAATTCTTGGAAGTGATGCTGATATTTTCTGTCTATATTATGATGTGACTGATGGTGGAAATTGGGAAGGAAATAATATCTTGTGCAATAATCTCAATATTTCAACAGTCGCATTTAATTTTGGAATTACTGAAGATAAAGTAAGAGAAATTCTTCTTTCATGTTCTGAAAAATTGTTAAAAGTTCGCTCAAAAAGAATTCATCCTGGTTTAGATGATAAAATACTTGTATCCTGGAATTCTTTGATGATAACTGCATTTGCAAAAGGGTATCGTGTAACTGAAAATGCAAAATATCTTGATGCTGCAAAAAAATGTATTTCATTTATTGAAGAAAATCTATTTGAAAACGGTAAGTTACTTCGAACATACAAAAATGGAACTGCAAAAATAGATGGTTATCTAGAGGATTACTCTTATTTTGCAAATGCATTACTTGATGTATTTGAAATTGAACCTGAATCAAAGTATCTTAAACTTGCTTTGAAATTGGGTGATCATCTAGTTGATCATTTCTGGGATTCCAAAAATAGTAATTTCTTTATGACATCTGATGATCATGAGCAGCTAATAATTAGACCTAAAAGCAATTATGACTTATCTCTTCCATCTGGAAATTCAGTTTCTGCATCTGTAATGCTTAGGTTGTATCATTTTTCCCAAAAACAAGACTTTCTTGATATTACTACAAAAATTTTAGAATCTCAGGCTCAAATTGCAGCTGAAAATCCCTTTGGATTTGGTTATTTGTTAAACACATTGTCAATTTATCTGGAAAAACCTCTAGAAATCACAATTCTAAATCTTGAAAATTCAAATCTTTGCAAACATCTACTTACAAGATATCTGCCTAATTCATTTATGGTCACAATTCAAAATTCAAATCAACTTGAAAAGTTATCTGAATTTTCATTCTTTGCAGGAAAATCTTTTCCTAACAAAACATCAGTGTATATTTGCAAAAACTTTTCCTGTTCTTTACCCCTATCTAATATTGAAGAGATTGATTCTCATCTTTAGACTTTTTTCAAATTGACTTCAATGGTATTGCCAACTTGGGGTCTTCCCATGTTGTCATATCTGGATTTTGGCATTGCGATAGTGATCTGTGTTTGTTGATATGATTTTATATTCACTGTAGGTTGTGCTTGCAATATTGCCTCAAGTAATGGCATGACCTGCTCTTTGGTTTCATCATCAAGTTTTTTTGAAACATTTTCAATAATCATTTGTTTTTGAGATATAGGCTCTGTTGAAACATTTTCAATTAGTGTAAGCTGTACCATTTGACCATTATCGACAATTTGTGTTATTCTAAATTCATTTGTATCTGACAATGCTTTGATGTATAATTTTGATGATTTATCTTTACCGTATTGCAAAATACAAAGCAATTACTGCGGTAGCTACTGCTGCAGAGACTCCTAACCCAAAAATAATTTTACTACCATCCACATTCATAGAAATCAATATGCAAAAATAGAATTAAACTGTAACTATGATTCTTTTTTTATTAGAAAAATTGCTTATTTTAAACAAAAAGTTATGATTAATCATTGGTTGAATTCTCATCAGGCGTTTCTTGAGCATCTTTCTTTGAGGTTATTGATACTTCTGGATTCAAAATTGCCTTTTTGATTAGGGGTGCTCGTTCTTTAATTATTTGATTGAATTCCTTCATATCATCCAATCCGGGCGTCAAATGTTGATTTTGATATGCCTGTAAAAATCCAGAATAGACACATCCTGTAATTATTCCAAATGCTGTATCTGGTACTGATTCGACTTCTGGCACAAAATTTTCGGCAATTTGTCTATAAGACTCTGATTCGCTAATGTAATAATCAATTAAACTGTCAATGAAGTCTTTATTCTCTTTTGATATTCCCATGATTTTTTGATGAATCCCTAGTTTATTTAATTGTCTTTTGCTTAACCGTTTAATTATTCATCAATTATTTTCAAGATGTTGTGGAAATTAGAATTTGATGATGGTTATTTTAGAATATTGGATGAAAAAAAATTAGTTGCAGGGTATTTTGATCCTGATTATGGTGATATTTTTCCAAAAGAAAAAACTGAAGATATTATTGAATCTATGGTGAAAAACCATGATAAAGTTCTAGGTGGGGTTATAATGGTACCATTAGTTAAATTTGGTTTATTTGATACTGATTTAGAAACTGAACTCTCAGAAATTGAAAGAAATGTGATTAGAGTTAATACTCATTTGCAAAAATGGAAGCAGTTTTTGTCTACATTTAACCCTGCATTTCATTCAATTAGAATTTCTCACACTGATCAAGATATGCTAACCATTACATTTCCAGTTAAATTTTCAAAACCTACTCCGCTAGAAAAAAATCAATTACTAGAAGAAATTTTTCCTATTTTAGATTTGTTGCAGAAATCAGATTTATCATAATTCTTCCAGAGAATTTTGTAATTCCAATATATGCTGATAGTGTTAGGATAAGTACCACAGCAGTTCCAATGGGAAATTCAGGTACTGCAGCATATTCTTCAGATTCTGCAACCAAAGAGTATTCTGTGATCTTATTGGTTTGAATCTTGTCTGGAATTGATACTAGAAAAAATGCGTTATCCTGAGAACGTAGATAATCGGGCTCAGGATTTACTCTGTTTACAGAAACAACTTTGCCATCTTTGTCATACATTGTTGCAATAACTGATATCATATTTGCAGTTGTTTCTCCTTTATTAGAAACAGTTCCAGTTATCATCAAATTATTGAAATTATCCATTGATAATTTTGATTCTGAAATTCCAATTACTTGATTTTTAGGTGGACTGACATTATAGTCCAAATCCAAAGAATATGATTTTACTTTTTTTGCATTATGATTGGTCAATATTAGATCAAATGGCCCTTTCATTCCCGGCATTATGGTGTTTACAAGTGAACTTGTTTTTTTACTCTCTATAATCTGACCATCTTTATCAAATAATGTTGCATGTATACTAATTTGGTTTAGCGGGGCTTGTAGGTTGTTTATAATTTCACCCACAATATGAAATGTCCCATCATCGCCTATGTATTGTTGATCATTTTCAATATATGCATCACCAAAAGCAACTGGAATTGTTGAAACAAAAAGTAAGGAAAAAATGGAAATCCATTTCATACCTCTTTAGTGTTCTATTCTTTAAAGAAGTTTATGTTGTGATTTTATATTTTTAGAATTTAAGGCATATGCTCAATCTTCCATTTTTGAGCCTCATTGACACAATTAAACCACTCTACTTCTATATTATCAGAATCAAATTCACCCAACTCGTTTTTGTATTGACTATCACATTCTTTTTTCATATTTTCTGAAATTTGAATTACCTTTTGTATCAATCCTGTTTGTGGTGCTTCAAACTTTTCTGGTTCATCAAAACTCTTTATTCCTGTTTTGGCTGAATAAAATTCAACTAGTCCTAGCATTTCATATTCTAATGCTTCCTGAAACTGTGTATCTGATCTTACCTTTGCCAACTCATCACCGGTTTTAATCCACTCTATGTACTGTGAATCACTTTCAAGCTGAGTTTGTGATGATAATTTCAATAGTTCTACTGAACTCTTGAAGAGTTCAGGTGGGTTAAGATGGTCATATCGCAAAATGATATCTTTGAATTTATCTAGATGTTCATCATAAAATTCTAATAATTCTTCCTTAGAAATGTCTCCTTCTTCCCATCTTGTTTTTTCTGAATAGAATTTTGTTTGAAGATCTTTTATGTCATTTTGGATTTGTTCTAACTCTATTCCAAATTGAAGTCCTTTTTGTTTAGTTTGATCTACAGAATAATTATATCCTATAATCAAGCTTACAATCAAAATTGCTATTGCTGCTATTGTTATATTTTGAATAGTCTTTTTTTTCAAAGATAATCTACATAATTTCCATTTTCATCTAACTTTAATTCTATGGTGAATTCTGAACCGCTGATAAATGACTCATTACGTACAGATCTTACCCTGGCAATAACTAATTCATATGGCCAAATTTCTACAACTATGGAGCCAACTTTTACTTTTGGAACATCTGTAATTACAATATCATCTGGATTTACCCCGTGTCTCTCAATCATATGAAGAGCATGATCAAGAAGAGGTTGAGGGTTGTTATTATTTAGTACCCAAACTGTCCCTTCATAATCTATTTTTTGCAATTTGAAAAATTTCCTAATTTACTCCTATAACAATTATTCGGGATTTATTACATTTAGAGTCATTGTACTTACTACTCTGGATAGTTTCCTAATCATCCCAATTGCTTTCTCAAAGGCTTCTTGGTTTTCTGTTTGAATTTCTGCAATTACATCATATGCTCCAAAGGTAAGGTATGCATTGCTAATGTCTTGCATTTGTTTTAATTCGTCAACAATGTATTCTTCAGCCCCCAGATCACAATTCAATAAAATAAATCCTCTATGCATTTGCTAATCCTGATTATAATTTAGAAGTTCAGGCCTTTAAGTTTTGCAGTTGTTTTACCATCTACTACGTCCACCGTAGCTATTTCTATTGTCTTTGTCATTGTATCTTTTTCGTGGACCTCTGTTATCTCTTGGATTGCTACCTCTATCAGATCTTCCATATCCTCCAGAACGTCCCCCTCTTGAATAGTTGGATCTTGATTGACCTCCATATCTTCTTGAAGGCGTTTGTCTCTTTAGAGGATCTGGTATTGAAATTTGAATTCCCATTTCCTCATTCAAATCTCTAAGTGGAACTTTGATTTGTCGCTTGATTAGATTCCAGTCTCCAACTGATGAATATGATACAAATGTAATTGCTTTTCCCTTGGCACCTGCACGAGCAGTTCTGCCAATTCTGTGAAAATAAGCCATTTCCACGTTTGGAACATCATAATTAATCACCAATTCTACTCTTGGAACATCAATTCCTCTTGATGCCACATCTGTTGCAACTAAAATGTCTGCTTTACCACTGCGGAATTTTCCCATTGATTGTTCTCTTCTGTGTTGCGACATATCTCCTTCAATTGCTACTGCATCAAATTTCTCTTGATGTAGGAATTTTGCAACATCTCTGGTTCTGTATTTGGTTGAACAAAAGACAATGCATTGACCTTTGACTGGCTTGATAAAATCAATTAGATACTTGAATTTGTCTCTGTCTTTAATGACTAAGTATGATTGATCAATTCCCTCTCCACTTAAATCATCAGCATCAAGTAGGAATTGCTTTGGATTGTTTAGATATTCTTCTGATAGTCTTAGAATCTCTGTTGGCATTGTAGCTGAAAACAGTGACATTGTTCTGTCTTCTGGTGCAAGATCTAAAATGAACTGAATATCGTCAATAAATCCCATATCTAACATGGTGTCTGCTTCATCAAGAACAATATGAGTAATGTCTCGTAATTCAATTGAACCACGCTTGAGATGATCTATTAATCTACCTGGAGTTGCAACTACAATCTCTACTCCTCTGTCTAGCATATCTAACTGCAGACCCATTCCTTGACCTCCATAGACAGTTGCAACCTTGATTCCGGTATATTTTCCAAATTTCTTAATCTCTTCGGAAATCTGCATTGCAAGCTCTCTAGTTGGTGCCATGATCAATCCTTGAATTCCATTTTTTGGTTTGATCTCTTGTAACATTGATAATGCAAATGCGGCAGTTTTTCCTGAACCTGTATGTGCTTGTCCTACAACATCTCTTCCTGAAAGTAATACTGGAATTACAGCCTCTTGGATTGGAAATGCTTCCTCAAATCCTTGATCAGCAATCCCTTTCAGTATATTTTCGTTTAATCCTAATTCTTGAAATTTTGTCATTTTATTTACTTCTCTTTAGCAATGACGAAAAAGCTCATTGCCTACTCGTCATTATTCCGATATTTTGAGACCCGGCTTAGGTCTAATAAACGCTTGTTATTTTTTATGCATCTAGTTGCACATCAATAATTTTTTTGAAACTATCAAATGGCTGAGCTCCTTTCAACTCTACATATCCTAACTTGTCATTTCCTACAAAGAATCCTGGTGTGCCTGTAACTCCATAATCTCTCCCATCATCAAGATCCTTTATTATCTCGTCAATGTATTTTCCACTTGATAGACAGGAATCAAATTTTTCTTGATCTAACTGAATTGCAGTAGCATATTGGCTAAAAATAGAAACTGCAATTACTGTTTCTTGATCATTCCACTCATTTTGATTATCAAATAACATGTCATGCATTGCTCTGAATTGTCCTTGCTCATTTGCACATTCTGCTGCAACTGCTGCAGGCAAAGCATTAGGATGAATGCTTTGAATTGGAAAATCTCTGAAGACTAGTTTGACTTTGCCTTGATCGATGTACTCTTGTAAAATTAAGGGAAGTGTCTGAATGTGGAATCTAGCACAAAATGGACACTGAAAATCAGAAAATTCTATTATTGTAATTGGGGCATCAGGATCTCCAATAATGGGATCATTATCCATTGAAATTTTTACTGGTAGTTTTGGTTGTTCTGATGGTAATTGTTTTTGTAACATTTTGAGTTCAAGCTTTGCCAAGGCTTCATCTAATTTTTCTTCAGAAATTTGGTTAGAATTAATACTTGAGTAGGATCCTGCAAAAAATGCGGCTATTGCAACTGCTATAATTACTGCAATAATCAATCCATTAAAAGTTGATTTTTTTACTGATACTGTATTTTTGCTAGGGGAAGAAAAATCTACATCATCTGAACTCATTTAAGATATTCCCAGTTTCTGTATACTTATTCGTATTGCCATATCTTTGAGAATTTTGGTTTTTAAATAAATTAAAAGCCAATGACGGGATCCGAACCCACGACCTGCTGATTACAAATCAGCTGCTCTAACCAGGCTGAGCTACATTGGCACGATGTAAAATGAAATTTTTCAAGCTTTAAAGTGTTACCAGAGTTTATCTGAAACAATTTTTTTAAAAATTTGATCGAATTTCCGTCAATTTATAATAATGCCGTATTTTGATACCTGTTATGAGATACATTGAACCAACAAGAGTTAAGGTTCTAATGATGATGTTTTTTGCAACCGGGATAATGGGGATGATTATTGGTTTGGTAATTGCTCCTCCATCAATGACTATGATAATTACTTTTATGGGTGTGATTAATTTTGGATTAGGTGCATTCTTTTCATTTATCCTGTTGACTCAGACTCAAAAGTCCCCTGATAAAAGAAAGAAAAAAAGAAAAACCGACTAGTATGTTTGTTTAAAAATACTTGGAAAAATTGATAGTTAGTTGTTATATACTCTGTAAATAATTACGGTTATGCAAGAAGGCCAATTGGCACCAAATTTCACATTAGTTGCAAATAATGGTGATTCTATAACTTTGGATTCTTTTAGAGATAAAAAAAACGTGGTTCTTTGTTTTTATCCTAAAAATCATCTCTTTGGATGTCCTTCAAAAAAAGTTTTCAAAATGGCAGAAAGTGTAATTTCTTCATATGGCGATATTGTCTCAACTGAAACTGAACTCTTTGCAATATCTATTGATACCATTGAAGATCAAGCAAAATTTGTAACTGACTATAACATTCCATATCTTCATCTAAGTGATACATCCAAAGATACATGTAAACAGTATGCGGGCTTGAATATTGTTGGATTGCCCAAACGTTCTACATTCATTATTGATAAAAAAGGAATTGTTAGAAAAATTTTTCGTGATATTGATGTTGAAAAACATGGTAAACAAATTGCCGATTTTTTAAAACAAATGTGAGAATCTGTTTGTAAATTAAACTATAAATAATAACTATAATTCATCAATTCAGAAATGCTCGATTTAGTTGCAAAAAATCTCTTTCTTACAAAGGGCAAGGGTGTTCATGAAGATAGATTAACAAGTTTTGAATATGCTCTAAGAGATGCAGGAATTGCAGGTACTAATCTTGTTTTGATTTCTAGTATTTTTCCTCCTAATGCAAAACTGATTTCAAGAAAAGAGGGATTAACCAAAATAAAACCTGGGCAAATTCTGTTTACAATCTACTCTAAGAATCAAACAAATGAACCTTATCGTGTATGTGCTGCATCTGTTGGACTTGCACGACCAAAAGATAAGGCTCGATATGGATACCTCTCAGAATACGAGTCCTTTGGTCAAAATGAAACTCAAGCTGGTGAATATGCTGAAGATATTGCTGCACAGATGTTGGCCTCTTCTTTAGGTATTCCATTTGATGTTGATAAAAACTGGGATGAGAAAAGACAACAGTGGTCAATCTCTGGACAAATCTATAACACACATAACATCACACAATCAGCTAAAGGAGATAAGGATGGGAAATGGACAACTGTTTTTGCAGCTGCAGTCCTTTTGCTTTGATTATTTTCTATACCCTTTAAGATAAAACAAGGCAGCAGCAATTGCAACTATTGTAATTATTGTAACAACTGCGATTGATTCATCAAATTCTATTTTTGTATTATCAACTTTAAGATGTTCTCCACCCAATGAAAAAACTAACTCTTCACTCCTCACTGATGATTTATCTCCGAAAATATATTTTCCTTGAATTCTTTGTCCTTCCATTGGATCAAAAACCCAACCTGCTTTTGTAATATCTGTAGGAATCATTTCATTTCCAATCATCTGCGTTGGTAAAATATTCCCTTTAACATCTGAAACCTTTGTATCTTCAGGTGATAAAATCACCACTTGAATTATTGAATTTAGGGGATAATTTCCAGATGAAAAATATTTTGATCTCTTTAATTCGTCTGTTTTTAGAAATTTCAATGGGTTAATCTCAGTTATGGATGGGGCTGTGTTTGGGTATATTGCAGTTAATCTTAATTGCATTAATGATTTGGTCTCTGAAGGGATAATGGAAAATGTCATTTTTGCATTTTCATTAATTGAGAGATTTCTTGCAACATCATAAAACCCACCGTCTTCTCTGATCTCTTTTGGAATCAGAAGTGCTGATATTTTTTCATACATTGAAGATGTATCTTCCATAGGCATAGTGTATACTGCTGAAACTGTACCCTTTCCAGAAATAATGCCTGATGTTTCTAATGCCATGCTTGTCTCATCATTACTATGAATAAATGTAGAATGTAATTTGGCATTTGTATCAAATACTTGGTTAATATCATCAATAAACTGATTTGCTACTCTCAGTGTTGTATTTTGTATTTGTAAGAAATTTTTATCTTCTGGATTTCTTTTAACATTTATCAAAATACATGATTGATTATCCACGCCTAAAATACACTGATTTTGATTGGTTAGTGTCACTGCTGAAATATTCCCGCTTTCCCTAATTTTTTGTTCTAACTCTGATGGGATTTTCATCTCCTGAATACTTGTTGTTTGCAATGTAATTGATGCTGTTACGTTTTTAGAGATGCTCTTGTCTACAAAAAATTGTGCTGTTTCTTGAAATGTGGATAGTCCAATTTCTTGAGAGAAAGCGAAATTAATTGAAATACTTGCAAAAACAATCATCCCGATAACAAATAGACTTTTTTGCATAGCTAGACCCATTTAGATGAAATTATTAAATTTACTCTTATTTCATCCTTTTGTGATTTTTTAATCAATGCATCGACTAACTAATATTCTCATTTTTATAATTAAATAATTGAAATGGCCTTAATCCCTTTTCTTGTTGATATCTTTCAAGATCCTATTTTTTCGATAATATCTGTCTTGGGAACTTTTGGAATTGGTTTATTTCAAGGAATTATTTTAGGTCGGGCAATTCTTTTACGATTTCCACGTCTTCAAAATCATCTAAAAACGGTTTCTATTACTTTGTTTGTTTTATTTTTAATCAATGCAATTCTTAGTGTTCCACGTTTTGCATCTCCTGAAAAAATTGAACTATCCAATTTATCTGCTGCAAATCCGTCTGAGATTGCATCTGTCTTATTTCTAATTTTTGGAATGAATACTGGATTTCTGACTGTACTTGCTATTTCTATTACTGTTATGACATTTGTACTTCTAAAATTTACACATCTTCATGGAGTATCAAAAGGATTCATCTTCTTCTTTAGTATTCTTTTACTCATACTTACTGCTTTGAGTAGATTTACTGATCTTACTCCTAGTACATTTGAGGTTCTCTTGTATTTTCTATATCAGTTAGGTATCACAATTGGAATATTGGCAGGCACTATTAGAAAGATAAAACCTAAAAAATTAGAATAATTTCAAAGGTTTAAATCTGAATATCGTTGGTTTTAAAATGACATCGAATTCAAACCGTTCGGGGAACAAGCTGGCAGTCCTTGCGTTGGACTGTCAGCCCCATTTATTCAAAATTCAATTCAATTTGGATAGTGCTTTAACCTGTGTATCTATATAATCAAAACCCTCTTTCCAGAATTTGGGGGATCTAATATCAAATCCATACTCTGAGAGTAATTTTTCAGGCTTTTTTGAGCCGCCAGCAGCAAGAATGTTGATGTATGATGGGACAAAGTCTTTGCCTTCTTTTTTATATCTTTGAAAAAGTGATAATGCAAGCAAATTCCCAAAAGAGTATGCATAGCAATAAAATGGCGTATGATAGAAATGTGGAATACAACTCCATTCAATTGAAAAATCATCTGATAAATTAATTGAATTTCCAAATTGTTCTTTCAAGTTTTGAAGATATGTTTTTGAAATCTCATCTACTGTTGTTCCTTTGCCAATCTGTTTATGTGCATCAATTTCAAAAATTGTAAAAAATGATTGTCTTAGAATTGTTGCATACAAATCATCTATCTTCTCAGATAACATGATCTTTTTTTCATCATCAGAAATTTTGTCAGAAATATTATCGTATAATAGTAATTCTGAAAATGTAGAGGCTGTCTCAGCCAAAGGTAATGGTGCATCTTGAACAAGTATTGATCTATCTTGTGCTGCTTGACTATGTACTGCATGTCCAATCTCATGAGCCAAAGTAAAAACATCTCTTGATTTTCCGGTAAAATTTACTAAAACATATGGGGTAATTTTTGGAGTAAGTGTACTGCAAAATGCTCCATCTCTTTTTCCTGGTCGAATTGACGAATCAATATGATTTTCATTAAAAACTTTCCTTGCAAATTCTTCTAGTGTGTTGCTGAATTTACCTAACGATTCAAACACGAGATTTACAGATTTATTATATGAGTAATTTTTCTCCTTAATTTTTGCAGTAGCTGGTGCATAAAGATCATATCTTCTTAGCTTTTTCATTTTTAACATCTTTGCTTTTTGGACAAAAAACTTTTGAAAAACCGATGAATTACTTTTACATACCAAAAGAAGTGATTCTATTGTTTTATCATCAACATCATTTCCAATATTTCTCATTGATATGGGTGTCTTGTATCCTCTAATTTCAATACCTTCATCTTTCCAATTAAGAACTATATTTTGATAAATCTCTCCTATCACTCCTTTGTTTTCAGCATATTTTGAAAGAATAGTTTTGTAAGCTGTCTCCCGAATCTTTGGATTGGTACTTCTTACATAATTTGTGAGTTCTTCTCTTGTCATTTTTTTAGTTTTGTTGCCTAATTTCATTTTGTACTCATAGGCGTTTGTAATTTTATCATACAGTTTTACAAGTGCAGAAATTCCTGTGACATCTAAAGTATTGATAATTCGCTCTTCTGGCTCACTTAATGCATATTTTGCAAATAATCTCTTATGAGCTAGATACTCTTTTAGCTCACCTGCGTCATTCATGAGTCGTTTGGCATTTTTTTCGTCTACTTGAATCTTCCACCATAAATCAAAGAACAAAATTTTGTTTGAAATATCTGATCCTAATTTTGACATCCTTGTCATCAGGGATGTTGCTTCATCTGATTGAGTGTCTGAAGAATATGACAATGATGCATAACCTCCAATTTTACTCATCTTCTCTGAAATCTCTTCAACATGATGTAAAATATTCAAAAACTTCTTAGAAGACATTTTTGGGTTCAATTTTGATTTTATTTTTTCAAATTCTTTTGCTTTTTTTTCTAATTCTTGAATTTGTTTTTGAAAAGCAGGACTTTTTGGATTCTTTGCTAATTCAGACAAATCCCACATTCCTAATTTGTATTCGGACATCGAATTTCATGATTCTCTAACTATTAAAAAATCAATCCTTCAACTTTATTGAATTAAATTTGAACCATGACATTTTTGATTCTGGAATCATTTTATGCTAGTATTTCTCAAAAATAACGGAGTGAATTATTGTCTGGTGTAGAAGTAACTGAATTTCTTGCTTTGCTTGCCTTGTTGTTAGGCGGAGGCATGATAGGAGCAGGTATTATGAAAAAGATAAAGTTTCCAACAATTATTGGATTTATTTTAATTGGAATGATTGCTGGTCCGTATGGATTAGGAATAGTTGATGACGTTGAGCTGATTAATCTTTTAGCAGAGCTTGGAATTATCATTTTACTTTTTGTGGTTGGTTTGGAATTTAGTCTTCAAAAGTTACGAAAAGCTGGAATAAAGGCAATCATTGTGGGAATGTCCGAACTGTCAATAATGTTCTTCTTAGCATATGTTGGGGCTTATTCCTTTGGATGGACTCATTTAGAGTCTCTTTACCTGGCTGGAATTTTGTCAATTAGTAGCACAGCTATTTCTCTGAGAATCATGAGAGATCTGAAATTAGTTAAAACCAAGGAATTCAATACTGTAATTACAATTTTAATTGTTGAGGATCTAGCTGCTGTTTTACTTTTAGTAATTTTAGGAAATGCATCAGCTGGTGCAGAGCTTGATTTTACTGGAGTCGGGATTTTGATTTTACAAAGCCTTACATTTTTTGTCATCGCATTAGGATTGGGAATTAAACTAATTCCTAAACTATTAGAAAAAATTCATGGATTGAACATTCCAGAAGGACCCTTTATCACTGCACTTGCTTTAGGATTTGGTTTGGCAGTATTAGCTCATTTTTTGGGGCAGAGTTCTGCAATTGGCGCATTTATCATGGGGATGATTATTGCATCATCAAAGCATTCTGAGAGTATCACAAAGAAAGTTCTTCCTCTGAGAGATTTCTTTGGTGTTATCTTTTTTGTATCAATTGGGATGTTGGTAAATATTAATTCAATTCCTGCAGTTGTGCTGATTTCAATACCAATCGCTATTTTGGCAGTAGTTGGAAAATTTGTAGGTAATTTCTTTGGAGCATCAATTGGAGGACATGATGTAACAGGTGCCTCTACAATTGGATCTGTGATGGTTCCAAGGGGAGAATTCTCATTTATCATGGCAAAACAGGCTGTAGATAGTGGTGCTGTTAGAGATTCACTATATCCAGTAACTATGCTTGTAACACTGGTAACAATGTTTTGTATGCCACTACTACTTCGAATTTTTCCAACATTAGCAGATAAATCAAGTGCAATACCTATGAGAATTTTGAATCCAATTCATGTTGTTGGAAGATTTTTTTATAATTTAATGAATACTCCTGATGATAACAACCAATTTACAAAAATGCTCAAGGCTCATGGGCCAAAATTTTTTGTAAATTTGACTATTGTTATTGCAATATTAGCAGTAATTGATTACTTTAATGATGATATGATTATGATGATAAATGAAATTGGTATTCCTTTAGCAATAGATCCCGAAATACTGTTAACAATAATTAGCATGCTGTTGATCATTTATCCTGTTGTTGCAATGCTTGGTAAAATTGAAAAACTTGTAACAAACATTTCTGATGTTTTATCCACCAAACTTATCCCTGCTGATACCAAAATAATAGAGGAGAAACCATTACACCGATTACTTCGAAATATTTTCTTTGTTGGGTTTATTTTGATACTTATTGCAATCATTCAGCCCTATATTGGCGATATTGAATTTATCCCATTTTTACCATTTATCATATCTGGAATTGGGCTTGCATTTGCAATCATATTGATCGCAGATTCAGTATTTGTTTTTCAAAAATTATCTCATGGTCATATAATGGATAGTCTAATGAAAGAAGATGAAGAATCTCCTCATGAATAAAATTTCATGTTAAATTTTATTTGAATATGGCATACCACAAATCTTAATCTATTTTCAAATATCAGATAATTGATACATATTTCAAATGCAAGAAAATCAAAGCATTCTCACTGGATATACTAAGGCCACAAAAATTTTGGTTGAAAAATTACCAGTAAAAGAAGAACATGTTTTTTCTTTTAAGACTCAACCCTCCTACACTGCCCTTGGCCTTAGTTGGATTTTTCAAGAGGTGTCACTCAAATGACGAATGACAATGTTGAAGATTCATTAGCCAGACTTTTTGGAGATGATTCTGCACCATTTCAAGAGAAATCTTTGAGACGTAGAGAATATCTCAAAAAAGTAACAAAACACAAGTGATTATAAAAATGCGATGTTCTAACTGTGGAAATCAATGTAGCTGGCGTGATCCTGATTGTAACAAATGTGATAAACCACTGCACCAAAAAAATTGTAAAGAAAAATCCTCTGATTGCAAATGTCATGGAATAAATGAGCAAATCTGGAGTACTAAAAAAACACAACAGGTTCATTCATAACTTTTTCAAAATTTTCTAATTATTTTTCAGGCTAGATAATTTGAAAACCTATTTACCTTATTCTCTTATTATTGATAGTAATTATTTGAAAATTCATTTTCTACTTGTTTTATTTTCTAAATTGTTGATATTGTTATACCGTCAAATAATTCTTCAGCTTTTTTGATGATTTTTTTATCATCTGCATCTGGCTCTGCAGTTATTAAAACCAAGTTTTCTCCAACAGGTACACTGATAATAAGTTGCTTTGTTCTTCGTGATGCAATATAATCAATAGTTCCAAGAACGTCATCTAATTCTTGTCTCATGTTAAAATCTAATTGCATTTGCATGTATACCATTTTAATTCTGTCTTTTGATAATATTGGGGTGACTCCTTTTCTAAATCCTCCTGCAATTAAATGTCCTAGTTCATTAATTACTCCTACATGTCTTACTTTCTCTTCTTCTGAGAGTTTTTGACATTGTTCATCAAGTTTTTTGAGATCTTCTGCTGAGAGTATTGGCATGATTATTGACATTTTTATGGTAATTTTAGTATTAACTAATTGATTTTATGGTGTGTATAAAACAACATTATTGAAAATTATCTTAGATAAATCCAAATTACTCCTGAAGATGCTTTTTTGCAATAGCCCATCCAAAATTCACTAAAATCTTACACGATTCATGAACTTTCATATCTTTAATTCTATTACACCTATTACATCTCCTCAATGATGTTCTCTTACAAAATGTGCAGCTAGACACTGGAACTAATGGTCCTTCACAAATACCACAGGCATAAAAAATCTCTCTGGATATGTCTTCTTTATCTAAACTATCCTTAAGATTTGAATTGCTGTGACTCTTCTTTGATTCTTTTTCCATCAAGTTTTTGAAAGACGATAAGCCTAACATGCAAATTCTTGTTATGTATGCTATTTGGAATTAACTTGTATTTTGTGGTATGCTATTTTTTTAATACCAATTAGTGATCTTTAAATTCAAATGTCTTAGATCTTGGCTAGTATATCTCTTGAAAATCTCTTTTATGATAATTGCAGTGATGTTTGCAATCTCTCTATCCTTTACTATAGTAGGATATGTGACTTTTGAAATTACAGTTGATGAAATAAAGGAATTATTGGGCTCAAGAAATGAGGGATTTGCATTTAACATGATCCAAGGCCTTGACAAGCACATTGAAAACAGAATTTTGGCTTTTAAGGAATTGACTAATTTAAAAATAATTCAGGATGTACTACTTGACTCAAATAAAAAATATGAGCGATTCCAGGAAATGAAGTCTCATTTGAATTTAGAATCCACTGATGCTAAATTTACTGAAACGACTCCTTTTCTTGGCGAACTTGAGGATCGTGTTCTCACAGATGAATTATTGGACACAATTGAATTTTATCATGATGAATATAATTACGATGTAATTGAGGAATTATTTGTAACAAATGCATATGGTGCAAATGTTGCACTTACCTCGGGAACTTCAGTATATTCTCAAAGTGAAGAAGAATGGTGGCAAATTACTAAAAATACTGGATTACATATTGATAAAATAAAATTTAATGAATCTACAAATTCTTACTCAATGGATTTTGCCTATGCCATTAATGATGAGAATGATAATTTTATAGGAGTTTTAAGAGCGTCAATTACATTAAATGATCTTCTAAGTGACTTCAGCGAGGAATCTGATGTAATTACAATTCCTGGACGTAGTGTTGTACTTTTAGATGAGCTTGGACGTCCAATTTATTCGGAACAAACTATTCTACTTTCTGCTTTAACAGTTCCTTATTTTGATATTTTAATTCAAGGTGAAGATGTAGAGTTTTTTGAATTGGATGATGCTATTGATGATTTTAAATTAATTTCCTATGCAAAATCTACCGGATATAGAACATTTGAGGGATTTGATTGGACAGTAGTAATTGAGCAGGATAGTTCCTCAATAGTGAGCGAATTCATTGAACTTCGAAATTCAATTTTTGCAGTATCTATTGCAGGAATGGCAGCCTCGATAATTGGTGGATTCTTAATTTCAAGCACAGTTTCATCTCCATTGAAGCGTCTTACAAAAATTGCTAATTCTATTTCAAGGGGAAATTTTAATATCAAAATTAAACCTAGCAAAATTAATGAAATTCAAACAATAAGTAATTCTTTTGAAGATATGACAAGTCATCTAAAAAAGCTTATTGAAACAGAAAAACAATTAGCTGAAGCCAAAGTCAAAATTAAAAATGAAAGATTAACTGCTATTGGTGAACTAGCTGCAAGTATGGCACATGACATGAAAAACCCTCTTGCAACAATAAAAAGCTCAACTGAAATTTTAAAAAATAATGCAAAACAAACAGACGAACTAAATGAGGTTGTAAATAGAATGAATCGCGCAATTGATAGAATGTCACATCAAATTAATGATGTACTTAATTTTGTAAGAATCACTCCTTTAGAATTGCAACCAATAAAAATTCAGGATTTATTAGAATCTGCAAAAACTTCTTTAGAAATTCCAGATAATGTATCCATTGTTATTCCAAAATCTAATCTAGAAATAAGAGGTGATCTAAGAAAATTAGAAATTGTTTTTATTAATTTGTTTTTAAATGCTATTCAAGCCATAGGAAAAGAGGCTGGAATTATTAACTGCACAATTGAAGAAAAAAATACCTCTGCTATTATTATGATACAAGATTCAGGTCCTGGAATTCCTGAAGATGTATTCCCTAAGATATTTGATCCCTTGATCTCATCTAAACAAAAAGGAACAGGACTTGGATTATCTACATGTAAAAATGTCATAGAACTACATAATGGAACTATTGTTGCCCAAAACAACCCAACTCGATTTATTGTGACTTTGCCTCTTCTATGATAAAAAAAGACAATTCTTTCGAAAGTTTTATCACAAGCATTGATACTGGAATTTACTATGTCATTAAAGAAAACTGTCCTTTTGGTGGATGATGATATTGATCTTTTAGAAAATACAGCCTATATGATTAAGAGTCTAGGCTGTGATGTTGTGACTGCTGAGAATGGACAAGATGCTGTTGAAAAATATAAAGAAATTAGTCCTGATTTGACACTCATGGATGTTAAAATGCCTAAAATGGATGGATTTGATGCATTTTTTAAAATTAAACAATTTGATTCTGAAGCCAAAATTGTTCTAATTACCGCATTTGCAGTAGATGAAAAAAAACATCTTAAAGCAAAAAGTATGTCATTACTAGCTACTATAAACAAACCCTATTCTTTTGAACAACTTGAAGATATAGTCACAAAATTTACTGATTAATTTTTTTCTAATTTCTTTAACTTATTGAATCTGTTATTGTAGAATTTGATGGCTTCATTTACAAAATCGTAATACCATTTTTTGATTTTTGGATCTTTCTGAATAATTTTTTTCCATTGTTTTATCTCTAATGATGAATGTTTACCAGTTGTTCTAAATTTTGTAGGGACAAGCAGATTTGTATAAAACCATATGGAAATTTGATTTGCCAAATCTTCTTCTGATATTTGCTCAAAATTGTTTTGATATTTTACATTCAAATATGTCATTAATTCATAAACGGGAAAATTTGAAATCTTTGCAATTTGAATATTGTCCATAAACAAACCTGAAGCTAAATTTTTTAATCGATAAACTTCATTTCCGATATTTGCTTTCAGATCTTTCCATTTTTCAAAAACCATAGGCAGCACATTTGCATATTTTTCAGCCATTGTATCAATTTGTTTATCTGATAGATCTAAAACATCCAAACAATACAAAATTCCATGCAATGATAATCTGTATTGATCAGCAGGAGCTTTTGCAAAACTTTTCCCATCTTTTACAACAAGACCTACTTCTAAGAGACCCATTGTATGTTTGCCTCTTGCCATTCTTCCAACAAGTAATCTTCTGTATTCTTTCTCTTTAGTCCTGATTCCCTCCGTTTTGTCTAGGTGAGTTTTTGCCATTCCCCATGTTGTTAGTGTTCCATTAAGGGCTAAAATCTCCAACATCTTTTGAACATTTTCGTGATGTTTGGTGCCTGATCTTTTTCTAAAGGAATAACTTCCAAACAGCCTTTGAGCCGTTGGCCTTGTATACATCTTATAGGCATGTAAATTCCCATAAAATGTTTCAAGTGGTTCTGATGGCATGCCACATTATGTTGGGCATTCCCAAATAATAACTTCACTAATTATAATCATGTTAACAACATGCATGAATAATACTAACATCATTTCAAAAAAAGTATCTGAATCTTCTACTCTGAAAACAATATCTGTTACAGAAAAATCCTATAGGTGGTGAGAATATGAAAATCAATAGAGTAAAAACAAAATATGGTTCTTGGCCAAAGATTTCATTCCAAAAAAACTGATTAATAACAATGTAGCATGCCACAGGTATCAATCTATGGTTAAATAATAACTGCCAAATGTTGACTTGGAGGTTCTTACATTGGTAAACAGACAAAAACTCAACTTGGTATTAATGAAACATAAGATGTAAATCTATCATGTTTCAATTTATTCAAAAACCCCAATTGAAATATAATTCCGGTTTGTTATTATTCTGTTTTTAGTTTTACTTTTTAAAAATTTGATATGAGAAAATTTATCGTGTTGCTTATGTCTGTATTATTGTTTTCAAATTATGTGATTTTAGAATCTCATGCAGAAACTTTGAAACAAAGTACGGAAAAAAGATGTAAAAATTTCTATGAAAAATTTAAAAATTTGGGAGAAGATGGATTACGAAAACGTTATCCTGCACATCCGACATTAGATGCATGTTTGAAATTATTCAATTCTCATAACTGGACTTTTGTTGGGAAAGATCTTGTTGATGAAAAATATCTTTCTTTTTTAACTAGTATTACATCTAAATCTCAATCGAATCCTAATATTATCTCTAAAATGAAAATTGGACATGAGCAGTATTTGGTAAAATTTAGTTTATGCTCTGAAAATAATCAAAAATCAAAATATGTTCTAATTATCTCTGATAAAGAACAATTTTATGGAAATATTCCAAGGCCATTTGAAGGTAAATGTGGCTCATTTTGGGCTCAAATCTCAGCTAAAAATCCTGACACTACAGAGTTTTTTTGGATCTATGATTCTCTTCCACCCTCAAAAATGGTAAGAAAATTACTATAATCTCAAACAGATACTGATTTTTGCAAATCTGCTTTTCTTCTAGGCTCATTTTCTATGGCATGCCACAACATGTTGGTCATCCAATTATAACTCTGGGAAAACCTGCTGTATGAAACTATCAAAAAACGGTGATGTGGGACTTGCCTGATGAGTCATGTAGACGTTGTGGTGGGTTGCTCATGGAACTTTTAATTTGCGCAAAATGTAAAGCAGCTACACAGTTTATTTGTAGAATTTGTGCATATCCAACTATTCCGAGATCACATGATCAATTATGTTTTAGAGTGGATGAATCCAATACTAAAAAACCTCTGATGGGCATATTGCATTGATACGATTTTTGGCATGCCATATTTCAAAAGTAATTAATAGATATGAATTCCCTATATCAAAAAATAGAAAAATGTTCTACAATCTGAGTTGTTCTAAAACAATAATCATGGGTAATGCTTTTTAGTGTCATGTATAAAATATCTAATGTGAAATCCTCTATTTGGATTGCGATGTTCTTAGGTGTTGTTTTAATATCTGGAACTTTACATTCACAAACTTTTGCTGATGTAATTTCTCCTAAACAACAAATAAAACTAAATTTTTCAGCTGACCAAGTAATCTGTGGTGAAGGTTTAGTTAAAGTATTCAAAATATCTTCTAGTGCTCCATCTTGTGTAACACCATCAACTGCAGAAAAATTATCTGAGTATGGTTGGGCAAAAAAACTATCTGCAGAAGACCTTGAAGAAATAAGAATTATGAAATTATCCAAAGGAGAACCTGTTGGGAAAATAAATAAGATTGCTGTTTTAAAACAACTCTCTAAAAATACCAAGGCAGGAACCTCTACTAGCATAACAGGATATGCGTTTGTTTTTGATGCATGTGCAAAATCAACTGAAATTCGAACGCCTGAAATAATTGTAACCTCTGATAGTGAAACTCATAGTGTAAAATTGGGTAGTATGCTAAAACCTAATTCATGCTATACTACATCTGTTTTAATCAAAGCAGCAAACCCTGATTCTATTACTGGTACAATGGTGAATATGGGAGGAGTGTCTGACAAGATCATTACATTGGAAAATAAAATTGCAGAACTCAAAAATAAAATAAACACTGCTAAGCAAAAAATTCCAGTATCCTCTGAGCAAAAACCTGATGGTGAAAATTTGACTAGTATTATTTCAATGAAGAAAGAACTCCAATCCTTTCAAGACGAATTAAGGAGATATTTGATGGTTCTTTATGTTCCTTCAAATCTAAATGTGTCACAACTAAATATCCCAAAAACTCTGACTGGAAAACCTCTTGAAGGATTAACAACTGAACTCATTTCTGTTACTGAAAGTGTATTAAAACCTGAAACAGGTTCTCCTGATCTAAAACGATACAATGTAGTTTTTGAAGCATGTTCTGGAAAAGATACAATAAGATTGCCTCTGATTACTGTGAGCTCTGATTCTGAATCAGTAGATGTTAAATTCATTGATAAAATTATTCCAAATTCATGTCAAGTAGGAATTACAAGAATCAATGCAATAGATTCTGATTCTATTGTGACCACAATTAGTGAAAACTCTGGTGTTTCAACACAAATTGCTGATTTGGAAAAACTAATTTCTGATTTAGAAACTCAATTGGGTTCTGAAAGAACAGCACTAAATAAACTCGTATCAAAACAATTGGGTCCTGCTGAAGAAGAATTAGCATCTGAAATTACACAAAAGATTAGCAAATTACGTGCTGACCTTTTGGAGTCACGCGCAAAACTTTATGGTTTACTTTTACAAGTAAAATAAAACGTGTTCATAAATACCTGATATTTTTACAGAATATTGATAGTATTTGATAGATAATGTGGGAAAACTAATCAATCGACTTGCAATTGGATTTCTTTTTGCACTAATTTATCAGATTGTAGTTGGAGTTGCAACTTCAGTACTTTCAATTCCTCTAACAGGTAACATTTCTGATCTTTTCTCAGGAATAGGAAAAATAGAATCTGAAGAAGGATTTTTGCTAATCATATGGTGGATTGTTTCTACAATTTTGATTACTGTTATTGCCATCTTTATTGTAAAATACAAATGGTATTTCTCACCATACCGAGGAGAAAAAAATATTGAAATTCCACCAAGGATTACAATTGTTACTGCAATTGTAATTGGTTCAATCATTTCATTTATGTTCTTTTTAATGGACACTGTAATTGGATTTTTTGTTGGAGCAAATACATCTGCTGATGTGCAAGCAATTTATGAAGCAGCAACAAGTGGGAACTTTATTCCTCTTTATCTTAGTTTGATATTCTCAATTATGACTGGCTTCATAATAATTGGTGTTACAAGTAAGACTGCTAAAGTAAAAGAAATTACCAAGGATTTGGGTTTGCAAGAAATCACAGGAATTAAACTATTACTAAATAAAACAAAAACACAAAGAACCACCTTATCTGATACTATTGGATCAAGTCCTGGTGCCTTAATTCATGTTGGTGAACAAAAGGTAGAACATATTCGAATGGATATCATTGAGTATGATGCTGAAAATATGTCTGAAAACTCTGATGTGACAATAGAAGAATGCCTAGAATCAAAAGACAAACCTAATGTTTCTTGGATTAACATTATAGGAATACATGACCCAAAAATTATTGAAAGTTTTGGAAATAGTTTTGGGTTGCATCCATTACATCAAGCAAACATAATGAATACAGAACTGAGACCTTCAATTGAGGTTTCAGATAATTATATTGTAATTATGCTCAAGATGCCTCATTATATAGCAGAGACAGGCAAGCTCGAATTAGAACAAATCTCAATAGTTTTGGCTGAACATCATGTATTGACGTTTCAGGAAATAGAAGCTGATTTCTTTGATCATATAAGAGAGCGTCTTAGAAATAAAGCCGGTTCTATTAGAAAATTGCAAAGTGATTATCTTACTTATGCAATCATTGATGCAATTGTTGATAGTTATTTTCTGGTAATTGAAAAAGTGGGTGATGTTACAGAGGACTTGGAAGAAGAGCTAATGCAAAATCCAACTGGAAAAACAATGCAAACAATTCAAACTTTAAAACGAAGAATGATATCTTTGAGAAAATCTATTTGGCCAGCTCGGGAAATATTGGATTTTCTTGGACGTGATTCTACTCCGTTAATTTCAGATAATACTAGAACTTATCTAAGAGATGTTTACAACCACGTAATCCAAGTAACTGATTCTATTGAAGGGTTACGTGATGTTATTGGCGGAATGCTTGACACATATCTGTCCAGTGTTAGTAATCGAATGAATGAAGTAATGAAAACACTAACAATTATTGCAAGTATCTTTATCCCAATTACCTTTATTGCTGGAATATATGGAACAAACTTTTCGTATGTTCCAGAGTTGGAGTGGGAAGGAAGCTACTTTGTGATGTTAATTGCAATGGCAACTATTTCTGGTATGATGATTGGTTGGTTTAAGAAACGAAAATGGCTTTAATGCAAAACTCTTTCGCAGATTAATCTTGTATTTGAACATTTTCTGTTTTTTCTAAAACGACAAATGATCACTTTTTTAGCATGTTTGAAACAAACTAACTGTTGGAGTTTATTTATAAAAAAAATATTTTGTTAAACAAACTATTCTACTTGGAGTACTGTTTCCAAAAATTCTATTACTATCGTCTGGAAAGATGAGAAATTGATTGTTAAAGAAATAGAAAACGCCTTCAGAACCTCCACTGATAAAAAATCCTCAACTGCAAAAAAGGGAATGGTAGCATCTGCATTTCCTGATGCAACAAAGGCAGGAGTTGAGATGCTAAAAAAGGGTGGAAATGCAATTGATGCTGCATGTGCAACTGCATTGGCATTAGGTGTTTGTGAACCACAGGCATCTGGAATTGGAGGCCAATCCATGGCCATTTTTCATATTGATGGAAAAACAATAGCTCTTGACGGTTCTAGTCGCTCTCCCTCGCTGGCACATTCGTCAGTTTTTCGAAGAAAAAGACGAAGGAAAATAGGTTACAAGGCAACTACAGTTCCAAGCACTTTAGCTGTAATTGGATTTTTACATGGAAGATATGGTAGATTAGAATGGCAAAAGATTGTTGCCCCCTCAATTAGAATTGCAAAAAAAGGATACAAAATTACTGCACTACAAAATGGTTTGCAACAACGAGAACTTGCAAGTTTTCTTTCAATAAAATCTAAATCTGGAGCAAAATACTTCCTAAAAGATGGGTTAGTTCCATATGATGTTGGTGATAGATTTATTCAAGATGATTTAGCACAAACACTAACTACTATCTCTGAACATGGATTCCAGAGTTTCTATCATGGTCAGATTGCAAAAAAAATTGCCAATGATATGAAGTCAAATAGAGGATTAATCCGAGAAGAAGATTTGGCATACATCCCAGAACCCATAGAGAGAAAACCTATAGGCAGAAAATATAGGCATCTCACTGTAGTTACTTTACCGCCACCAGCTGCTGGACGAACCTTGTTGTTGACACTGATGATGCTCAACCATTTACCTTCAAAGTTTTTGCGTAGTGGAAAACCAAGCTCATACCACTTTGTTGCAGAGACATTTAGAAAATCATTCTTGCATAGAATTCAGAGACCATTTAATCCACACACGTATGATCAAATCCAAGATAAACTTCATCTGCAAAGATCTTTTGCAAAACAGATGGCCGAATCTATTCACAACTCTATGGATGCAACCTTGCCAATGACTGATCCTGATTTTGGAGGGGAAGACACTACACATCTATCAACAATGGATGATGAGGGAAATGCAGTAGGGATAACACAATCAATTGAGCTTGCATATGGCTCAAAGGTAGCAGCAGATGGACTGGGGTTTTTATACAATAACTACATGTCTGCATTTGAATTCACCAACCCCAATCATCCTTATTTTGTTAGACCAAATGCAATTCCTTGGACATCTGTATCTCCTACATTGATTATTAATGATTCCAAGATTTGGATGGTCGTGGGCAGTCCTGGTAGTCAGAGAATATTCTCAACCATTACTCAATTTCTTTCCAGAATAATTGACGGAAATCTTCCAATGAATGAGGCAATTAGGAGACCTCGATTTCATTGCTCTATTGGTGGAATGGTCAGTATTGAAGATGGAGGTTTTAAGCCTGAAATTATTAATTATCTAAAAGAAATGGGATATGAAATATCTGTCAAAGAACGTTATTCATTTTATCACGGAGCAATTCATGCAGTAATGAAATTGCAATCGAAATCTGGATTTCATGGAGTGGCAGAAGTCAGACGTGATGGAACTGCTGAAGGATTAGATTGAGTAAATTTCCAATATTGTTATCAATTCCTCATGGTGGAACACAAAAACCTCCAGAACTTGATGGGCATTTGTGCATTACAGAAAAAGATCAGTTTGATGACTCTGATCCTTTTGTAATTGAGATTTATGATCTTGAGGACAAAGTTCAAAAAGTAATCAAATCTGATATTGCAAGAGCATTTGTAGATCTTAATCGTTCATTACAAGATCTTCCACCAAAAAATCCTGACGGTCTGATAAAAAGTGCAACATGTTATCAAAAACCAATCTATATTTCAGGTAAGGAACCAGATGACTCTCTTAGAAAAACATTGATTGAAAAGTACTATCTGCCATATCATCGAGAAATTCAAAAGAGTACTCATGAACTAGATTTACAACTGTGTCTTGATTGTCATTCTATGGCTGCCATTGCTCCAAATGTCTCCCCTGATGGCAACAACAAAAAAAGACCTCTGTTTTGTATTTCTAATCAAGATGGTGAAACATCCTCTGCTGAAATGCTAGAACTCTTAGCTGATTGTATTTCAAAATCATTCTCAATTAAAAGAGATGATATATCTCTTAATGATCCATTTCATGGTGGGCATATTACCAAAACATATGGAAATAATCCGATCCCATGGATCCAAGTTGAGATGAACAGAAGTTTGTATTTATCGGAGCCTTGGTTTGATGATAGAACACTAAAAACTGATAATTCTCATCTTGAGAAATTAAATCACTCATTTGAAAAATCTATCATGCTATTTTTTTCAAAGATTTAATTTTTGACAAAACTGTTTCTGTTTGATGAAATAATGTGTACATTTCCAAACTAATCAAATTAGGAATTTCGATTAGTTGGGATGTCATGTAATTTGGTTATAAAATTTGTATAAAAACTAGGTATGAAATTCCCATTTTTGGGATTGTTTATTGATATGTTGTTATTTTTTAACTGCTATTTGGGCAATGGACTTTTTTTAGTTTTTTAATAATATTCTTTGTGTATGTAACACCATTTCCAAGTGTTTTCTGGAATTGCCTTTATTACAGGATGTCCTGTCTCCTCAAAGTGTTTTGTTGCATGTTTTCCAATTGATGAATCACAACATCCAACATGACCACAGATTAAACACATTCTAATTGCTACTACTGGAAGATGTTCTTTTTCACACTCTTCACAGCTTTTAGTCTTTGGTGAAATATTGTCTTTAATTGAGAAATGTTCACATACTTTTGTCATGCTAATATTTTTTCAAAGTGTCTTTGTATCTCTTTATTGAATCAATAATTACAACCTTGGCCTCTTTAGCTGACTTCCAACCTATGATCTCTACTTTTTTGCCTTCGAGATCTTTGTATACTTGGAAAAAATGCGCAATCTCAGATCTATAATGATCTTCTACATTTGAAATATCTGTAGTATGAAGGTATCTGGGATCATTTGTTGCAACGCAAATTATCTTGTCATCCAATTTGCCATCGTCTTTCATTTGAAGCAATCCTATTGGTCTTGCCTCAATTAAAATTCCTGGGTATGTTGGATTTGTGACTAATACTAATGCATCAAGTGGATCTCCATCATCCGACAAAGTCTGAGGAACCAGACCATAATCTCCAGGATAATGAAATGGTGAGAACAAAACCCTATCAAGTTTTACCATGTTGTGCTTTTTGTCATATTCGTATTTGTTCATTGAACCTTTTGGAATCTCTACTACGACATTGATAATTTCAGGAATATCATTTCCAGGTTCAATATCATGCCAAAAATTCTTACTCATTTTCTAGCTCTTCAAAAATTTCTTCAGTATATGAATTCTCTTACTGGGAGGACATAATCTAACAAATGGTTATGCTAAATCGTTTCACTGGAATTTGGAATTACTCTAAATATTTTTACGGTGTATTCCCCTTGGAATATGTTTACTGCCTCTCCAGTTTCTAAATCTACGTTTCTAACTCTGAATTTGTATTCATAAGAGCCATCTCCTTTGACATCAACTTGTGCAAAATGCACAGGATCTTCTCCTTTGTAAAATTGAATGATTATTGGATACCTTTCTACATAGTCTGATGGTGCTCCTCTAACAGTCCCCCATGGGAGTGTGTTATCTTCAGGAACATTCATTGTAGTTATGGTCTGTTTCAGACTAATTTCTTCGTTAATTGGAGTTACTGTAACGCTGTTTTGCTCAGCTGAAATGTTTTCAGGAATCATCATGATTCCAATTACTGCGATAGCTGTTGCCATTAAAACTAGGCCTGATTTACTCATGGTGAATCTAATTATTTGAGGTAATTTAAAAAATTTATGACTAATTCATTCCAATTTTATTTACGGCAATTCATCTTCTAGATCCGAGCATGCTTTATGGACCCATTTTTCGCTAGAATTTTTTAGGATCTCTTTTCCAACTTTAATATCTCCTCCACATTCAACACATTTTCCATTAAATTTTGCTTTCATGGTATTGTACTGTTTTAATCCCATTTTAACTAGTCTCTTGATATTTGAGGTAAGTAATTTGAAATTATAATACAATATCATAAATTTTTACCAAAATAACCCGTCTACTCGTTTTGTGTTTATTGAAAAAACACTGTTGATCCTATTTTTCACTGATTAGAATTTACTAAATGGGAAAATCTTTTTTAATATTTTACCTATTGTCTTGTGTTTTCTTTACTAGAAAAGTCTTATAAAACAATCATTTACTATATTCACATTGCCAGACTCAATCCCGCCTACATTCAATAAATTGCTTGATTTTGAATCAGACACTGAAATATACAAACACAAACTCACTCTTGAGAAGATAAGAAATGAGTTGATTAATTTTGGCCTAACCAAAAGTCAGGCCAAGGTATTCATCTATCTTGGTAAGTATGGATCCAAAACAGCTTCAGAGATAGCAAAAGCTTTACAGTTACCAAGAACTGAAACATATCATCTGGTAAACTCATTACAGAATTATGGATTGGTAGTTGCAGAATTATCCCATCCTACAAAATATACTGCAAAAGAAATGAAAGAAGCCATTTCTACCTTAGTAAAGCAAGAGCAAGAGAGAATTGACATTCTGGCAAACAAAGAAGAATCCTTGTCTAAGATGTGGAAAGAAATTCCTTTTTTTATGGTGGAAACTGATGAATCCAAATCTGAAAAGATGCAATTACTAAATGGAATAGGTCCAATCACTAACAAAATACGTGAAATGATTAGTTCCAGTAAAAGTGATTTTAAAATTTATGGAAGTGTTTCTGATTTGATTAGACTGTATAATTCTAACGTGTTTGATTGGATTGCAAACGCATCAACAAATCTCAAAATTGTAATATCTCCATTAAATAAAATACCTGAATTCCTTGCTAAGTTTGATTCTGACAGTATTCGTATAATTGCCTCAAATGTTGAAAACAAATGCTTTATTGTAAATGACAAAAAAGAGATTTTAATATTTATGAGAAATGCAAATCATCCAACACGTCAAGTATTTGCATGGTGGTCTGACTCTGATACGCTAGTCGATATGATGAATTCATTATTTGAACTCTCTTGGGAAAAAGGAGAGATGCTATATTGAGTAATTGTGTTTATCTATAATTAGTTGTTAAATCTACTTTATGGATATTTGATATGGTTGTTTTCTAAAACTCATTTGAGATAAATTCCAGCATTCTTTTTTTCTCAAAATTATATTTTTCATAATTTCTCACATAGTCTTTGATTGCCTTTATAATAAAATGTGAATCTGGGTTCTCATGATTATTTTGAATTGTTTGTAATAGGTTCTCTTTTGCCGATTCTGCCTCTAACTCTAATTGGTATACATCCATGCATAAAATTTGTATTCTTGATTTTAATAATTACTATTGATTGCTCAAAGTCTCTTGTTTGTGCAAATTAGACATTTAATTTGATATCCATCAATCCTTAGCCTGCAATAATGTTCCAAATGTGGGAAATACCTGATCCAGTTATAAATTAAAAAAATTACACATCATTATGAGTATAGCTAGAATTGAACAGAATTATGAATTTAAAGACTATGAACACATTTTAGAGAATACTATCACACTTGTAAAGAAAATAAAAAACAATCTTATACAATCTGATGTTCAGGAGGAACCCTGTTGACCTCAAAGGATATCACAATATTTCGAAACAATTCTGAAACTCAACTGCAGAAATTTAATGTTACACTTGAGAAGATTAATCAAGAACTAATTGGATTTGGATTGACAAAAAGCCAAGTCAAAGTTTTTGTTTATCTTGGAAAATATGGATCCAATACTGCATCTGATGTTGCAAAATCTCTCAGTCTTCCTAGAACTGAAACTTATCAAATCATCAATTCTTTGCAGAATTTGGGGTTAATTGTAGCAGAGCTTGCACACCCTACCAAATACACTGCAATAGATCTGAAAAAAGCTGTTGAGATTTTAATCCATAAAGAACAAACCAAAGTTAACGCTCTAGCTGACAAAGAAGAGATGTTGTCTACAATGTGGGAAGAACTTCCATTCTTTGCCGTAGAGACTGATGAATCAAAGACTGAAAAGATGCAGATGATTCATGGTACTGGCCCTATAATGAATAAAATTCAAGAAATGATAAATTCCAGCGTAGATGATTTTAAGATATTTGGCAGCTTACAAGATGTTATGCGATTCTATCACTCTGATGTATTTGAATGGACAGATAAATCTAAATCCCTACTAAAACTATTGATAACATCTGTTGAAAAACCTCCTGAATTTATCTCCGAGATAAATTCTGATAATATTCGTACAGTTGCAAATGAATCAAATAAAATATGTTTTCTAATTAATGACTCAAAACAGGTTTTAATTTTCATGAGAAATGCCACTCACCCAACAAAACAAGTATTTGCATGGTGGTCTGATTCTGAGAGTCTAATTGGAATAATGGATTCTCTCTTTGAGTTATCTTGGGAAAAATCAACCTTATTAAAATAAACTCTTTCGAATAATCCTAATAATAAAGGCATACCACAAAAAGTTAGCCATATAGAAATATCTTTTTTTACTTAAATATTATGAAAACTATGACCGTCATAATTTGTGAGGAACACTTACGTATCATGCCGTCCATTAATTAACACGAAATGAAAAATCAAATCTTTACTGTTGCGATATTATCTGTTTTAATTTTTACTGGAAGTGTATCTCTAAGTAATTTTTCAAATGTGGATGCCCAGACTACCAATCTTTATGTTTCTGCAAACAATCCTTCTACAAATAATAGATTCTCCGGTCCTCAAGTAATAGAAGTTGTAATTCGTGATCAAAATCTTTCTGATACTGGACAGGGAAAGGGAGAACCCAATGTTACTATTAATGGAAAATCTTTGAGAATGGTTCAGGCAACTGATGGAAATTGGTATGCTTATTTTGCAGATAGAAAACAAGCTCAAATTGCAGATAGCACCGTTGGTTTGACTGGAAAAGGACTTGACTTTGGAACTCTCTGTACTAGTTCTACTTCTGTTCTTGGTGTATCCGTTAGTCAAACTCAGGGAATAGCAATACCTCTTAGTGGTACAGGAATTGGCGGTCAAAATGGAGTAAATCCACCAAATGAAATTTCAAGTGATTGCTCTTTTTCAACTCCATATACGAAAAACAACATTAACGTTGTAAGGCAAGCAAAAACTATCAATCCTGGAAGTGGGAGTGTAGGTCTTGGTCAAATTGGTTTGGCCTCTGCAGATCTATGGCCATTTATTCAACTATATGATTTTGCAAAAGGTGGAAATGTTGTAATTCAATACAACAGAGGGGGAGGTCCACAACAAACAACCCTGACATTTGATAATGCTGAACAATTAATCAAACATGAACTTGATAGGACTTCATATCCAAGATCATCTGATGTCAATCTCAAAATTACCGATCTCTCACTTAACATAGATCCAACTGATGAGGATTCTTGGTCATTTGGTACAACAACTTCAAACCCCTCTGTCTATTATTTACTGTATGAAGAATCTGGAATGCTAGATTCTGATGGTACTACTGGTGCTGTCAATTTAGTACCTAGTTTGAACTCGTTGATGTTCAAAGATAATGGAATTCTTAAGATAAATCCTAGTACACAAGGACAAACAAATGTTCTAACCATCAAGGACAATGAAAACTCTGCAACAAATGGCGATGGTGAGACTGACATATCTTTGATTGCAACATCTGCTGGTACAATTGCAGCTGGTAAGCAACCAATAACAATTACTGAAACATCTCCTAATAGCAGTGTCTTTACGACATATGATTTTAACAACGATTCTGTTCTAATTACAACTCAGAATGCACTGAGGGGAACATCTGCAACTATAGAGTATAACAAAAAATCAGTATCTCTAGTAATCGGATTTGGAAAAGCAACATTGTCCCTCGATGAAAAAGTAAAGGGAGCTGAGTGGAACTCTGGTGAGGAGATGCCTGTCATTTTGACTGATTCAGATGCCAACAAAAACAATTTGGAAAAAGAAGTTCTTGACTTGTTTAGTCCTGCCTACAAGGCAATCCCTGCTTTGAGCACTGGTGACCCATACACTCTAGGTGAGAGTGGCGTAGAAGGCGCAACAAAGATTCAATCATCATTTCTTTCAGGATTCACACTTACACCTAATGCCGATAAATTCACTTTATCTTCAACTATACTTGGAACATTCACTAATACCAGTGTAGAAAAATTCAGTGACAGGGCAAGAATAGATCCTATAGTATCAACTAGTGCAAATGCACTTGTAATTGATTTGAAAACCCCTCTCAAGGAATTACACAATTCCATAAATAATCCATTTGATGCTTCTAAAAATTTCAAAGGAATTAACATGTTCAACTATGATATTCGCTCTCTTAATGATACCATTAACAGCGTAGATATTTACTTGTTAGTTGGAGCATCTTCCTCTACGATACTTGACTCTTTGGGAAATCCTACAAATGATTTGACTGCAATTAAAATAGCATCCGATACTAGACTGCAAAATCTGATAAATCTCAATTCAACCAAACAGATTGCAAACCCACAAACTCTGCATTCTAATTTATTCTCCCAAAGTTTTAGTGGCAATGAACCCATTGGATTGATGTTTGCTTTTTCAAATATTCAAAATATAGGAACACAAACTAGACCTATAGTTGCTGATTTTTTCTCTTATGGTTTGATTGATGATGGTCTAGAAAAAGCAGACAGGATTGCAAACCAAATAATTCGACTTGAAATGGAGGAAGTCAAAAAAGATTCTGGAAAATTTAGAGGAAGTCTAGAATTCATTGCATTAAACCAACTAAACATATTTGATGAAAAAACATATGAAAAAATAATCCCGATTGATGATGAACCTACATTCATAATCATTGATGAGCTCAAGGGAAATGATGCCCCACGTTTGAGTTACAATGATTTAGGACCTGATGGTGTACTTACTGGAGTATCTGATCAACAGGATGTTCTTTCTTATCCTGGAACTATAGCCCTTTCTGCAAAATCATACAAACCTGGAGATGTTGTAACTGTAACCGTTTTTGATAAGGATCTTAACACTGATTCAGATCTGATTGATATTTTTACAGTTGTGGATCCTACCAAATATCCTAATGATCCTGCAGCTGATACTGTTGGATTGGCAAATCTTGGACTAACTAAGGAAAATCAACCATTTGGCAGATTAATGGAGATTACATTTGATGGTGAAAGATGGTTAAAGTCTTCAATCGTATCAGATGGCAAAAAATGCTCTCCGATTTCTGGGTCTGATGGATTGTACTCTACTGGATTCACACTTGTTGAGACTGGAACTGATACTGGAGAATTCCAAGGACATTTCAAAATTCCATCTGAATATTGTTCTAGAAACACTGGGGGGACTGTAAAATCAGTAAGTGGTGTTGATATCGGTGCAAGATACTATGATTTTAGAGGTCAATCAAGTCAAGCCTCCATCACAAAGTCTGCATCTGCAGTTGGCGCCACAAGTGGATTTGTTAAACTAGATAGAACTGTATATCCTGTTCCATTTGGTTCAGTCTCTGACTTTTTTGATTCTGGGAAAACAACTTCTACCAGTCCAAATAATCTTTCTATATTCCCATTTCATTTGACTGCCATTACAAAAAATGGTGACAAAAATGCAATTGATAAAGGAGAGGAAATTGGACCAAAGAACACTCTGCTTCATGTAAGAATTCATGATGCTGATTATGATTTATCTCCAAATGGGGAGGATACAATTTCACAAAATCTTCCAGGAACTTCAAATGGCCTTGTTAAAGTTATGGTGACACGTGGAACCTCAACAATTGTTTTAGCTACTGCAGGTGGCGAACAAGCAAAAACCGGAGTCATCACAATTGGCAAGAACGTCCAATCCGGCATAACAAGAGAACTTGGCCCTATTCAGGAAGTTTCTCCAAGCTCTGGTGTTTTCCAGTTTGATTTGCCTGTCAGATACACCGATGGTCCTTCCTCTGCAAAATGCCCTTTGACTCCTGATTCAAAATACACTCCTTTAGATAAAACAAAGACAGGCGTGCTAGCACGATTTGGTGCAGCACCTGCAACTGGAAGTTACTGTATTTTGCAAGGTGATATTATTACAATAGAGTATACTGATTTGGCTGATGGTTCTGGCTCACAAAGAACAGTAACTGCTTCTGCAAAGTTTGATCTTAGAATGGGTACTTTACAATCAGATCAACAATCCTACATTATAGGAAGAGATGTCATTGTAACATTAATTGATCCTGATCTTGATCTTGATTCTTCAAAGGCTGAGACATACTCTCTTGATGTTTTAAAGTGGTCATCAAGTGATGCCAAGACTACTATGGGTACGTTAGGTGGAACAGTTACTAACAATGGTAAAATCTTTGATGCCCAACCTTTTGGATTAAGAGAGACTGGTCTTAACACAGGAATCTTCCAAACTGTAATTGAAATCCCATCTGAGATTAATGGAAAAGCAATGTCTAGAGGTGAAAAAATTACTCTTGAATATACTGACTGGGGTCCACCTGGAGCAGACTTTGTTGGCTCAGAGGATCAAGATGTAAAACTACAATTCCAAACATCGAACTTACTTTCTCAGATTAACTTGGATAAAAAGATCTATTCCTGGACTGACAAAGTCTACATTACAATTGTGGCCCCTGATCATAACTTTGATAAATTCAAAATTGATGAAATTGGAACCACTGATGCAAATGAGATAAAAATATCCACACGTGGACAAAAACTCTCACAGTATAAACTAGTTGAGACTGGATTTGATACTGGAATCTTTACTGGTTCTGTAATTCTTACTGGCTTCAAACATGATGCTGATGGAAATCCTTCAAGTGGGGATGTTGATGGATACGATACTTCTCCTAGAACCACTCCTGCCAAAAAGGGTGGACCAACAAATGGATTTATTGAAACCAAAAATGACGATGGGATTACTGTTTCATTTAGATATACTGAACGAGATACAATTACGTCTTCTTCCCTGATAAAATGGAACATTGGCGATATTCAATGGAGTGAACCTCAAAATTCAGAGAATGGTATTGGTATTATTCGTGTAATTGATCCTGACATGAATCTTAATCCTGAAACAGTAGATACTTTCACAATAGATGTTTGGTCTGATTCTGATCTAGGAGGAATTGATCTTACTGTTGTAGAAACTGGCAAAGCCACTGGTGTTTTTGAAGGATATGTGACATTTACCTCAAAGAGTCAATCATCTGGCTCCAAACTAAGAGTAACTGAAGGTGATTTTGTCACAGCAAGATATGAGGACAATACTCTTCCAGCACCATACACAAGAGCTGATGAGTTAAAAGTCTCTGCAAGTACAATGATCGGTCTCATACATCCTCCACTGGAGAGAGCCCCTGCAGGAAATCTTAGACTAGTTGATCCTCTAGGTAACTCTGTAACTCAAGTCAATGTTGGAAAGCAAATTCAGGTTACTGCAGATATTTTCAACAGTAAAGTTGCTAACCAGCCATTTGTCTATTTTGTACAGATTCAGGATACTGATGGTGTAGTTCAATCATTATCATGGATTTCAGGAAACATTATCCAAGGTCAAGCGTTTTCTCCTTCTGCATCGTGGTTACCAGAGGAACCTGGAGAGTATGACGTGAGTATTTTTGTCTGGAGCAGTATTACTAATCCAATGGCAATTAGTCCTTCTTTAGAAATGAAAGTTATAGTAACTGAATGATTTTGAGTTCAATATCTTCTCAATATTTTGAAATAATTTGAATTCTATTCTTGATACAAAATTCTAAACTATCTTGGCATCTACATTGATTTTGTGTGACATGCTATACATTGCAGGACATCGCTCTTCTGCCATTGCTAATACTTCTTGAAGCTTTTTCTTGTTAGCATTATCGCTTTCTGCCTCTACCTGAAAATTAATCCCTTCTGTAATTGCTTCCTCTGAAATATCAAATGTTTTTGCAAAATTTATCTGACATTGTGTTTTTACTTTTAGTTTGGTTAGTTTGATTTTCTGTTGTGCCGCAATTCCAACAAATGTTCCAATAAAACATGATGTGATTCCTGCAACACAATATGCCATTGGGCCTAATCTGTTTCCCTGACCTCCTAGAAATGATGGGGAGTCAATTTCAATTACTTGCTTTCCTTTTTCATAGCCAAGTTCTGTTTTGAATTGAAATCCTTGGCTTTGATCTAAAATCCATTCTCCTTCAAGCTTTACTGGTTTTCTTAGAGACTCTTTGTCTTCTCTTCCTTTTTGTGCTGTTTGGGAAACTTTGGTTAAATCCACATTGTTAATTATTTCTGTCATGATACTCCTTGTATTTTTTTACTTAAAGACATTACCTATATTTGCAAAACTGAAAATGGACCTAATGGGTAGTGATATTGTGGTGATTCTTTTTTTGGTTTCATGATTACTGAAATTTAGTTTCATTTTAGTTTATTACGTGTCTCTAGTAGATTATCTTTTTGAAATTTGCTTTTCTAGTAACTGTAAATCATGTTGGGTGTTGAATGCTATTCTAATACATCTATTATCTTAATTTGTCAATTAATGTGGTAACTGCATTTTTTATTGATTCGAATTCATTTTTTGTATTCTTGTCCATGAATTTATCGTATTGTAATTCAAATGAAGATATTGCAAGTTGAAGAACCATAATGTTGTTTTGAATTGATTTTGAGTGGTATAATGCTGTTTTTTCAAAGTTTTCCATAGGCTTGATTATTTATTCTACGATTAAAAAATGCTGGAAAATTATCATTAGTTTTGATTCCTTTCTGGCAAGGCTAATATTCTATGATCTTCTAAATCTAATTCTTTCTTACTCTAATTATTGCAAATATTATGAAAATGTATTCTCATAATTTGAAAAATTTGTGCCTGTTTCCACCGTTGTTTCCAAATATGGTATTAATCATTTATGACACCAATCTGCTTAAGTACCACTTTTGGAATTAATACTATATGAAAATAATTCTTCTTGATAATGATCTTGAATTATTAGATGTATTTCAAAAATTTCTAACTATTGCCGGTCATGAGTGTATTACAACTGATAAACCTGTAGTGGCGTTGTCTTTGATTAACACATTTCAACCTAATGTTTTGATCTCAGAATATTTTTCAAATGATGAAAACTATGTGGAATTATTTAAAAAATTAGGTTCTCAGAAAATATCCACCAAGACAATTATTCTTACATCTGTGGAGTATGGCATTAAGGATCTTGAAACGCTTGAAAATCAAGGTATATCAAGCATTTTTCTAAAACCTATAGATCCTCTGTTGATACTAAAAACACTTTCCCAATTTGGACAAAAACACCATCTAACTTTATCGATCTAATTCTGGAGTATTTTTCTCCTTGTATGCATCTAAAAATATTGATCAAAAAGAACTGTTACACCAAGCAATTTTTTACTTGGCAGGAACTTCCAAAAAAGATAACCAAAACAATAAGACAATTTTAATTACAATAGTTTCTTTGTCAGTAATTATTGGATCTGTGATAATTGGATTGTCATTTGACTTTACTTTTGACAAAGTTTACGATGATTCTTTTACCTCTAACTATGTAATTCAAAATCTTCGTGGAGACACAATTGATACTTGGGTTTCTTGGAAAATTCCAGAAGGTAATTTGTTTCATATTCATGTTGTCAAATCAGAGTATGCCACAGAAGAAAGACTTGACGCGATACTGAATGTGATAATGTCTACTGAAAAAATAGAAATTGATGATTCCCTGATGCACAAGGGTCCTTCTGGAATCACCTCTACGTATTATGAAGGATGGATGGGTGCACTCAACAGCATTAATTCTGATACTGAAACCCCAATTCCAAAAAAATTACATTTCCATGTAACTGACAAGGGTGAAGGCGACGTTTTAATTCAACTCACTAATCTTTCAAGTCCTGATGGATACAGTGGATATACTACATCAATTGTTGATGAAACAAGCCATGAAATTTTAAAATCCAAAATCATGATATATGATGTAAACAAATTATCCATTGAGGAATTGAAGACTGTTATCAGGCATGAATTGGGTCATGGATTTGGTCTTGCTCACTCCACAGCCATTGAAGACCTAATGTATCCTGTAATTGAGACAAACTATCCATATATCTCCGAATGTGATATCTCTGCACTGGTAGCACTTTATGATGGTTCAAAGAAAAGCAGTGTGGTGTGTGAGAAATAGTACTTTATCGAACATTTGCTGTTTTCTTTATAATATTAATTCTATTCACGTGCATTATTTTCAATGAAAGTGCATATGCCTTACAATATGCCAGACCTACAAGTGTTTTTTCCGGAGGATGGGCAAGTGGAACTTTTACTGCAATTGATGAATCTATACAAAATGATAGTGATTTCATCACTTCAGACACTCTGGGGAAAAACAAAAATGATTCCGTTGAATTTTTACTTAGTCCTCTAAGTGATCCACAAGCAAGCTCAAATCACATATTGAGATATGTTTACAAAAATGATGCTGTAGGTAGCAACACTCCGTCACTTACTGTCACATTGAAACAAGGTCCCATGTCCATAGCTTCTTGGACTCATTCTTCAATACCTACATCTTTTGTTTTAACAACACAAACACTTTCCTCAATACAATCTGATTCTATTACAAATTACTCTGATCTGCGAATTAGTTTTAATGCTCAATGTGATGCTTTATGCGGAAATTCTCCTTCTGCTAAAAACTCGATTTCTGTATCATGGACTGAGTTTTCAGTGGGCGATGCTCCAATATCTGTACCTGCTCAAGTTACTGGACTTTCTGCTGTTGCAGTTAGTCCATCTCAGATCAACTTGTCATGGACTGCACCAAATGATGGTGGCTCTGCAATTACAGGATACAAAATTGAAAGAGAATCTCCTATAGGTAGTGGTTGGTCTATTTTAGTTTCTAACACTGGAAATACAAATACAAATTATTCTGATTCTGGATTAAATCATTCTACCACATATCAGTACAGGGTAAGTGCAATCAATGCCATTGGAACAGGTAGTCCATCAGATGCTGTCAGTGCAACTACTCAGAGTATGACATCTACAATCCCTGCTCAAGTTACTGGACTTTCTGCTGTTGCAGTTAGTCCATCTCAGATCAACTTGTCATGGACTGCACCAAATGATGGTGGCTCTGCAATTACAGGATACAAAATAGAACAAAAAGACGGTCCGTGGTCAACAATTGTTGCAAACACAGGAGATGCAACAACTGTATATTCCGTTACTGGACTAAATGCCGATACCACATATCAGTACAGGGTAAGTGCAATCAATGCCATTGGAACAGGTAGTCCATCAGATGCTGTCAGTGCAACTACTCAGAGTATGACATCTACAATCCCTGCTCAAGTTACTGGACTTTCTGCTGTTGCAGTTAGTCCATCTCAGATCAACTTGTCATGGACTGCACCAAATGATGGTGGCTCTGCAATTACAGGATACAAAATAGAACAAAAAGACGGTCCGTGGTCAACAATTGTTGCAAACACAGGAGATGCAACAACTGTATATTCCGTTACTGGACTAAATGCCGTACCACATATCAGTACAGGGTAAGTGCAATCAATGCCATTGGAACAGGTAGTCCATCAGATGCTGTCAGTGCAACAACCCTGCCTTCACCTACTGTTCCCACAATTCCATTAAATCTGATTTCCACTGCGGGGGATTCTATTGTGGTATTGAACTGGGATGCTCCCCAGAGTGATGGTGGTGAACCCATTTTTGATTATGTTGTTGAACTAAGCTCAGATAATGGGCAAACATGGAATACATACGATGATGGTATTTCTGTGGTGACTGAAACTATGATTTCAGGACTAGAAAACAATCATCGCTACTTGTTTCGCGTTTTTGCCGTTAATATGGTAGGTGATGGTCCTTTTGCTCAAATCGATGCAATGCCCACTGGTTTTTCTTCTACTGGTAATTATGAACGACCTCCGCCAAAAATAATGGGTGCTGGGTTTTATCAGATAGACACGAATAACATTTCAGATGAATACTCCAAGATTCTTCTTGATGTGGATATTGACAGTAATGGTCTATTCAAACAATTTGTTCCTTATAGTATGAAAAGTGATAAAATAGATCAAGAAACTTTTGGAGGTTTTAGTAATTATGAAAAAAGAGGCCAATATGTTTATCTTGAGAAGTCTAGTACATTTCCCACATTTTTTGGAAAAGTAGGTAAACCTATTCAGATACAAATTCGTTTAGAAGATCAATTTGCAAGCACAAAGATAGAGCATCTGTCTCTATATACTGACAATCAAAGTCGCGACAAATCTTCTGCAAAAATTGAATTGAATTGGAACAAGGGGAAACCTTTGTCTGTTATTGATCAAAATGGATTGTTAGACACTGCTAGTGCTTATTTTTCACTAGAAGATGGATTCCTATGGGTAGTCTTTGATCTTGTGTTTGAAAAGGAAATGGAAACATCTGACATCTTTTTAGAATCTTGGAATGAGATGAGAGACCCAAGTATCAAGACTCTTCATGATTCCTTTAAGGTGTCTAAATCTGATTATGTACCAAAACAAAGAATTTCTCTTAGTGTGGATGTGGATTTATCTCATGACACCTCGAATCCCACATGTCATGCACGCGACGCTTGTTTTACACCATATAATGCAAAAATTCTCAAGGGTGGTGTCATATCATGGATAAATAATGATTCATTTATGCATGATGTTGAGAGTGGTACTCCTGGAAATCCTACAAATGAATTTGATTTGCACATAATGCCTGGAGAAACTTTACAGAAAAAATTTGAAAAAACTGGGGTGTTTTCTTATTTTTGTAGATTGCATCCATGGGCAACTGGGATGGTTACAGTACTTTCTGAAAAACAAGAATCTATCCCTGTTTCTACTGATTTACACAAACCTGTTTTGCATGTTGCATCAGAAACATCTTCAGGTTCGATAATGATTGAAAACACTGATACTGTGATTATTCCAAACAAAGATCTTACTTTTAAAATTTCAGGACATATTAAGGACAAAAAGAAAGGACAACCAATAATTGTAGTTATAATGAGGCCTGATGCCACGACTGAAAAACTCAGAACAACTACTATGGACAAAGGATACTATTTCATTCCTGCCAAACTAAACCGAAATTGGCAAGAGGGAGATTATACAGTAACAACATTCTACAAAAATGACAAAATAGCTTCAATAACATTCTTTGTTACTGATAAGAAGCCAGTGGGCTTTGGAGGAAAATTGTTTGATAAAAGAGCAGAACTTGAAAAAATAATTTCAGAATATGTTGATTCGTCTTTATTACTAACAGATCTTGATAACTGGATGAAGGAAAATGGATATGATAAAAATGATATTGAATTTATTCATGAGAAATTATTGAATTTTGGGCTGAAAAAATAATTTTATTTGAAATAAAATTCAAATCTTTTACGATTTGATAAGATATTGTGGTGGACCGGATGGGTAGTGATACTGTGATGGTTCTTTTTTGAGTTCCATCGTGACTAGGAATTTGTTTGATTTTAGTTTTCTGAATTTCAGGCATAATCTGGGACTTTTTGACCCAACTTGCTCTACTGGTTCGGTCGAGTGACGAGAATTATTTTGAGCCAGTTTGGCTCACTAATTGAGGACTTCTTTCAAGACAAGTTAGTATCTTGGACTGTAGGGATTCGATATCATAATTGATTTTCAATGCTGTTGTAGTTGATAAAATCTTCCAACAGGATTAAAAAATAAGAAAAAAGGGTTAGAGATTGTCTATTACTGCTTGTGCTGCATCAATTAATGCTTGACCATCTTCAGAACTGATTTTTCCAGTACTGATCATTGCTTCGATTTTGTTAATGAAAGAACCAAGCATTCCTTCTGCGGCAGTTGTACTGTCTTCTGAAATCTTGTCAATTGCATTCTCCAATGTACTGGTCAATGAATTTGCATTCCCTGTACTGATATCACCTGATTCAAGCAATTCTAGTACTTCATCTACTATAGCTTCTGTTTGCTCTTCAGGAGTTTCTGGTTGAGCATAATATGTTGCAAATCCAAAATCTTGAATTGTTCTGAATGTACCTCTATTTGCAGAACCGTCAGGATATAGATCATCACTAGAACCTCTCCATGAGATTGTTGGTCCGTTTAACTCACCTGTTACAGAAACGTGTATTGAATAAGAGGATCCGCTTAATATCTCCAGTGGAGGATTAAATTCTACATGAGTCGGAATAATTGGGTCATTGGTACCAATTACAGTTGGAACATCAACAGTAGTGGAGGCTTGACCAATTACAATTCTTCCAGGTTCATCAGTAATTGTAGCGGTAATTGTAACAAATTCAATTCTGTCATTACCATATCTGTCATTAAGATACAAATCCACTGCACTTAGATTGTCAACAGATGTACGAAATGATTGGGAAAGATCATAATTACTAGCCAACAATTCGTTACTAAATGGACCTCTAAAACTCTGATCAACTTGATCTGCAAATGCATTAGAAACTTGCATTCCTGCAATGAATGTCAATGAGATTGTCAAAAGTAGTATTGTTTTAGTCATCGAATTGATGAATATATGATATTAATTAAATCTGATCCTATGCTAATATTCCAGAAATTACTAGTTATCACAACTCATCGTTTCCCGATCTCCCATTATCATTCACAAAATTTTGACTTGGTCAATTTTCAGGCATAAACTGGGACTTTTTTAGAGACAAGTTAAAGGCCTTGTCCGGTCGGATTCAAACCCTCTACGTTCCGCAACTCTGACGGTCTTTAAAAAAACCAACAGTAAACAACCGTAAACAGATGTCTCGAACCGTTTCTGCCCGTATACCAAATGACTTGCATGAGGAGCTTAGGCAAAGATGCAACCTGATAGGCGAGTCAATCAATGACTTTGTCAAGGCATCAATCGAATTTGCATTGTTCAATACTGTGGAGTTTGACTTTGGGGACGAGGTTGCAGACGAACTGGACAGACAAAGAGAAGAGTTTAGGGAAAATCATGAAAAGTAGCATTACGGTACCACCTTTTTTTATGTATTGCTAATTTGGGTTCTGTCAACTTATCGTCAGATATTATAGATGTCAAAATTCGTCGGGTAGGGTTTTAGGCAGTACCGTACTTTAGTTTTCACAAGTCACAGTTCTTTTCTCATTACCATCATACAATTCAGAAATTGCTTTGATGTTGCATGGGTTAACATAAGGAAAATTGGTCTTTATGGTAGGATACATCAAGTCATCAGGGTTATCCGAATATGCAAGACCAAATGCATGACCTAATTCATGTCGTACAATTGTCTCTAATTCGTTTAAACTTAGATTGTCTACATCAAATATTGTGATTTGTGATTTCAATATCTGGTTATTTGATTCATCCACCTGTGATCTTGTATGTCCACTATATCCATCTGCGTTTTTCAATTTTGTAAGTTGTATTGTGATATGTCCAGTTCCAGAATCAGATACTGCTGAATGGTAATGGATTGGAATAGGAAATTTTGTGCCCTGTATGGTTCCCAATGCACCTGCCCAACCCTTGTAATATGTTGATGACCCATCTATTGGAAAGGTATGCAAAAGGTTATTTGGAATTTCTAATGTTTCAGTGGAATATATTGCATTGTTAATTGCATCTAGTCTTTCCTTGCCAATCCTCTGGAACTCTTCTTTTGTTATCTTCAATTTCTTACTCTGTATTGTTTTGGAACTTAAAAAAGAGACACTAGAGGGATGGACCGGATGGGATTTGAACCCACGACCTTTGCGGGGATTATTCCCTTACGCAGTGTGAGTGCGTCATCCAAACCAAACTAGACGACCGGTCCAACGTTTCTACAAAATGACGAGTTTTTTTGTCTTTGCTATTCTGTGATACTGATATTACCCTGAGCTTTTCTACTGATTTTAGAAATAATTGATATGTCCTTACAAGAATTTGATGCCTTAATTGATAGAATGCAATTAGCTTTAGAGTATGCAGAGAATTTAGGACAGTATGTTGAAGCTGCCAAAGTGCTATACCAGATGAATGATCAACTTCCTGATGATATTCAGATATCTTTAGAAGAGTTGGATAATTCTGATGCTGCAAAGTCATTTGTATCTCGATACAAAACTGAACTAAGAACTGCTATTGTATCTTATAGGCAAAGATTGTTAAATTACTAGTTCTATTTCTTAACGCCGAGATTTCTGTTCTTTAATCTCAAGTATGGATTTCTGCATTTTCTGCATCTTTTAGCCCCAATATCATTTCTACAACCACAGTTAAAGCAAATTCTCATTACTAGACGTGCTTGTTGTGCAATTCGTTTCTTTTCTGGATCTGTGATTGGCATTTAATTTTCACCCATTTCTCTCCCTTTTATTCTAAGCGGATTTTTCCATCTTTCCTGCTAATAATACAGGAACTTGAGCGGGTCTTTTTGCCACTGGAATGTTTGCTTTGTTAAACATTGAAACCTTGGATTCTGCAGAACCATATGTTCCCATTACGATTGCACCTGCATGTCCCATCCTCTTCTCTTTAGGTGCTGCACGTCCTGCAATGTATGCCACAGTTGGTTTCTTAAATCCTGAATCAATAATTTTCTGAGCTAACATCTCTTCAGAGTCTCCACCAATCTCTCCCACAATCACCAATCCTTCTAAATCTGGAACATCTTTTACCATGTCAAATGCATCAATTAGTCTAGTTCCATTAATCGGATCACCTCCAATTCCTATGGTTATGCATTGACCAAATCCTGAATTAGTTAGTGCATCTGAAATTTCATATAGTAAAGTACCACTCTTTGATAGTACTGCAATGTTTCCTGCTTTAAATGGCATTGCTGGCATGATACCAATTTTTATCAATTCTGGAATCATAATTCCAGGAGTATTTGGCCCAATTATCACAGCACCCTTTTTGTTTGCAATGTCTAATAACTCCATAGTGTCTCTAATTGGAACATGTTCTGGAATTGCAACTAGTAGTTTTATTCCTGCCTCTAATGCTTCTTTTCCTGCAGATAAGAAGAATTTTGCTGGAACAAAGACTATGGATATTTTTGCACCAGTTGCCTCTACTGCTTCTTTCATTGTATTGTAAATTGGTACACTGTCATTCCATGTCTGTCCGCCTTTTCCAGGAGTAACACCTGCAACTACATTTGTTCCATATGCTATCATGTTTTGTGCATGTAATGATCCATACGATCCTGTGATTCCTTGTACAATGACTCCTTTCTTTTTATAATCTGAATCTTCAGGTTTTCCTTTGAGCAATTCAAAAATATCAGTCATTTTTTTACTCCCATTACTGCAGCATTAATTGCCTCTTCAACTGAATCATAAATTTTTGTTCTAGAACCTTGAAGCATCTCTTTTGCTTTTTCTGATTCTGTTCCCTTTAGTCTTGAGAATACTGGCAAGTCAATTAAATTATCTTCATATGCTTTAAGAAATGCTTCAGCTACTACTGTGGTCTTTACAATTCCTCCATAGAGATTTACAAGAATTCCTTTGACTCTTTTGATTTTACTAATCAATGTTAATGCTTCATAGACTGACTCTGTTGTTGCACCACCACCAACATCAAGAAAGCATGCTGCTTTTCCACCATTATCTGATAACATGTCAAGCGTAGACATTACAAGTCCTGCACCATTACCTACTACTGCAATATCTCCATCAAGCTCAACAAGTGAAAAGCCACTCTTCTCTGCTCTCTCTTCTATCTCTGTCTTTTCTTGGTACTTTTGCAGCTCATCATGTCTGAAATTACTGTTATCATCTGTTACAAATTTACCATCAAGGGCCATGATTGAATCATCTTGCATTATAGCTAGTGGATTGATCTCTGCAAGCTCTGCTTCTTTTTCAATTGTTAATTTTGATAATTTTTTTAATGTGTCTACAAATTGGTCTGCAGTTTTTCCTACAAGGCCCATCTCTTTTGCAACTTCCTTTGCCATTTCATCAGAGACATTTCCCAATCCTACTTCTTTGATGATTTGGTTTTTGACTGATTCAATTTCAACTCCTCCTTCAGCTGATGCAATTATTGTGTAGCATCTCTTTGAGCGATTCAAAAATAATGATAGGTACAATTCTTTTTTGATATCTGCCATCTTTTCAAGAAGTATGGCTCTTGCCTTTTCTCCTTTGATTGTCAAGTCCATGATTTGGGGATACTTTAATTCAAATTCATCATCATTTTTGCAAACCTGAATTCCTCCTGCCTTTCCTCTTCCTCCAACTGGAACTTGGATTTTAATTACAAATGGATATCCTAACTCTTTTGCGTGCTTGCGACCCTGCTCAATATCTGTTGATGCCTTACTATCAAGCAGATTGATTCCATACTCTCTGAATAATTCCTTTGCTTGAAACTCTAGCAGACGCATGCAAAATTTGTGAATTTTACGGTCTTTATTAACTATGATGTTATTTTAGCTGCTCTTCGAGAAAATCAATCATCTCTAAAAAGCGATCTTTGCTTTTCCTCAATAACTCTTGAGGATATTCTTGAATTGTAAAAACAAATTGTTGATGAAAACTTGGAACCAGTATTCCTCCTGATGTGACCATTTGCTCAATGACATATCCCTTTGTTAGAGTACAAACAATTTCTTCATATGATTCATCTTCCTCCTCTAAGGTTTGTCTGTACAATACAATTGGTTTGTTTGTCTTTGCAACAATGTTTGAGCCTTTTTCTAACAGATCTGATAATTGCTGAATCTGCCAAGCATCAAGGCTGATTTGCTTTACCACAATATTATAATGTCATTTTTCTATATAACCGTGATAAAACAGCTCATATTCACAACGTGTCGTTATTCAAATCACCCTAATCATTACTAAAAGAAAGAAAATGATTTGGCACTTATGCCATATCGAGTGCTCTAGAGTGTTTTCTGGTATGTGGTCTCTCACCTGAATATTTTCGTCTCATGTGTCCTGATGGTCTTCCATAGATTAACTCTAGGAACCATGACTCATGTTCGATCTCTTCAGCTAAGATGTCTTTAGCAATATCATACGTGGCAGGATCCTTACCGTGGGTCATCTGGCATATTTTATTCCAGTTGACTATTGCACCCTGTTCTGCTTTAAGACATTTCTCTAGAATTGCTTTATGATCTGTTGGATTTGCTGGAAGCTGTAGGAATTCACAACCAGAAATTTTGATAAATTCTGTTGCATCATTTGGAAGAGAACCTCCTAGTTGGTAGATTCTCTCAAGACATGATTCAAAATGGCTAAGATCTTCTAGCCTTGCATCTTCGATAATTCCTTTGAGTCCTTCTCCTTCCATGCCTGTGCAATGTGCTCTGAGGTTGGTAAAGTAATAGTATGCAGTAAATTCAACTGCAGCATTTTTGATTAACTCTTTTACCAGCTCATCAACATCCAGGCCGTTTTGTTTTAGAACGTTTATTCCAACAACATTTGGAGTTTTTGATTCGGACATTTGATCCTATCAATTTTGATTCTAATAAAAATATTACATTAATTTTCAATTCATTCTACAGATATTCTGATTTTTTGACCATCAATATCGTCATCTTTGTATTTCTTGCATGATTGCTCAAAGTTAACATCTTTTACTCTAACAAGAAATGCTAACTCTTCTGATTTTTCTTTGATCATATCTAGTGATTCTTCATCCAAGTCCAAAATTGATGCCACTCTTAAAACATCAGTAGGGTTGTATCCTCTCTCTTTTCTTAAAGTTTGTAATCTTCTTGCGACATCTTTTATCAATCCTTTTGCCATCATCTCTTTGTTTCGAGATGTTGAGATAAATACAATGTAGTTGTCTCTACTTGACATTGCAAAGTTTTCAGCAGCATCAAAGTCAATTATAAAATCTTCATTATCTAGTGTTATAACGTCACCGTCAATTTCAAAATCAAATCTACCTTTTTCTTTTAGTGATGATATGATTTCTTCTTGGTTAGTTTCTGAAAATATTGAAACTAATTTCCCCATGTGTTGTTTTGCTTTTGGCCCAATTTTTTTTCTCTCTAATTGAATTGCAGGAATTACTGGCAATCTTAATTTTTTTAATTCCAAAATTTGTTCTAACCCTGAATCATTTTGTATTTCAACTATGCTAAATTTTTCTACATTGAGTTGTGATTGCAATAAATCAGATAATGATTCGAGTTTGTTTTTTTGATCTTTTTTTACACAAATTACTGCCTCATTAAGTGGCCACCTTCTCTTTAGCTTTCCTTTCATTCTAGCTGCAGATGATACTGAAACCACGTCTTTCATAATGTCAAATGCCTCTTCAATCTCTTCATTTACTAGTGATTCTTGGTATTGAGGCCATTTATCAAGCAGAATACTTTGTTCTCCTTCAAAGACTGTCTGGTAAAGATACTCACTTGTAAAAGGACACAGTGGATGAATTAAGATATCTAGTTTTTTGAGAACTTCACTTAATACTGCATAGATTGCTAATCTCCTATTCTTCTTTTCATCATCTTCATCCCACAACTCTCCTCTAGTAATTGGAATGTAGATTTGACTGAGATTGTTAATTATAAAATCATCAATAGCTTTTGCACCTTCATGGAATTTACAAGTCTCATTTTTTTCTGTAATTTTTAAAATGAGTTTTTGTAGCTTTGATAAGAGCCAGATATCTGGAGATGTAAGCAAATTGTTTTGTTTTGCCAACTGGATAGTCTTTGTATGATCAAAATTATCATATTGGCTATTTTGCTTAAAATACAGATGCAAGTTAAACAAGGTGTTGATCACCTGATAGGGCCTTGACATTAGCTCATCAGTGCTAAAGCTTAGAGGCTCAATTGGGCTTGCCTTCCACATAAAGTAGAATCTTACTAAATCTGCTGGATATTTTTGCAGTAATTCTTCTCCTTCCATTACGTTTCCTTTGCTTTTACTCATCTTGCCTCCTTTCTCATCAAGTACATGTCCCTGAAACAAGAATGCCTTGAAAGGAGGAGTTGGAGCATTGTTAAGAATTACATTCTCAATTAGCAGTGTGTATGCCCATCCTCTAGTTTGATCAATTCCTTCAGTAAAGAATGGTGCTGGAATCTCTTTTGCATATTCTTCATCGCTAAGTGATGAATATGGTGCAGAACCACTGTTGTGCCATGTATCTAAAACATATTCTTCTCTGTTTGTTTTTGAGCTACCACATTTTTTGCATTTTACAGAAATGTTGTCAATCCATGGTCTGTGCAACTCAAAGTCTGGACCATCTGGAAGATTTACTGCACATTCTGTGATCTCTTTTCTTGTAAAGAACCAATTTTTCTCACCACAGTCTTGACAATTCCAAACAGGTAACGGGCATCCCCAGATTCTCTCTCGAGATATGCACCAAGGGTGCTTCTCTTTAATGATTCCAAGGAATCTGTTTTTTGGTTGCTCAAAAAAGTATTCTACACTCTCAGCAGCATCAATTGCTTTGTTTTCTAGTCTATCTAATTTGTAAAACCATCCTCTTCTTGCAAGCCATACGATTGGATGGTGTGACCTCCAGCATAGAGGATACTTGTGCTTTATTTTTCCAATTTTTACTAATGCGTTGCACTCTTTTAGATCTTCAACTATTACTCTATCTGCATCTCTGACAAACATTCCTTGATACTTGCCTGCAAGAGTTGTAAATTTTACCTCATCATCAATTGGGCTAAAAATTTTTACATTTCTTTTATTTGCAATTTTGATATCTTCTTCACCGTTTGCAGGAGACAGATGAACCAATCCACTTCCTGTACTTGCATCCACAAATAATTCAGATACTCCAACATGGAAGTTCTCTGCTTTTGAGTATTCTTTTAATTCTGGAATCAAATCCAATAATGGATGAATGTATTTTTTTCCTTCAAATACTGAACCCTTTACTGTTTTTGCAATTTTATAATCTTCAATCTTTACTTCTTTCATGAATTCTTCTAGTCTTGTTTTTCCTATCACCCAAGTTTCATTTTCAACTCTGACATAAACATAATCTTCTTCTGGTTGAAAACCAACCATTGCATCCGTAACTAGTGTAAAAGGCATTGTCGTCCATACGATCAAAAATGCATCTTCATCAACTAGTTTTACTTTATAGTATAGTGATGGGTCTTTGACTTCTTCATATCCTTGATTGACTTCAGCATGACTAAGTGATGTTTGGCAACTTGGACAATAAGCAATTACAGTAAAGTCTTCTTCTAAAATTCCATTCTCATATGCTTTTTTTAGAACTTGCCATTCTCTTTCAATAAACTCATCTCTAAAAGTCCAGTAAGCTTTTTCGTGATTAAACGACATGCCAAGCATATCATCAACTTTAACCCATACCTTGTTGTATTTCTCTACGACTTTTTTGCACTCTGAAACAATTCTCTCAATACCGAATTGCTTTATTGCCTCTGTCTTGCCCCCTGTTACTCCTAACTCCTTTTCAACCTGCAGTTCCACTGGAAGCCCCTGAGTGTCCCATCCCCCATTGAACTCAATTTTTTTTCCTTGAAGCGTATTGAATCTATACCACAAATCTTTGATGACTCTTCCTCTTAGATGGCCTGCATGAGGAATCCCATTCATAGTTGGAGGGCCCTCTATAAATCGAATTTTTTCTGGCTTGTCTGATGAAAATATTTGTTTTTTCAAATCAAATGAATTGATGTACTCTTTTACTTGAGATTCTATTGCTTTTGCATCAAATTTACTAGAAAGTTCCATCTGGATTTTCTAATGTGTGTGGCATTATAAAGCTAAATTGGTTTTACAAGATTTGGATTATATTGTTGAAATAAAGATAATTTTCATGGTAAATGTTCTAGTTGTTGGCTCTGGGGGACGAGAACATGCTTTATCTTGGAAACTATCTCAGAGCAGTAAAGTTGAAACTGTCTTTACAGCTCCTGGAAATGGGGGAACTGAAAATAATGTTCCAATCAGTGTTAATGATTTAGATGGTTTGGCTGACTTTGCTAAAAAAAACAATTGCTTTACAGTAGTAGGTCCTGAAGATCCTCTGGCAGCTGGAATTGTAGATAAATTCATTCAACTTGGTCTCAAAATTTTTGGTCCAACAAAGAATGCCGCTCAATTAGAGTCTAGCAAGATTTGGGCTAAGAACTTTATGAAAAGAAACAATATCCCAACTGCAAGATTTGAAATATTTGATGATCCTAAGAAAGCTCAAGAGTATGTCGAGTCACTTGATTACAATGTTGTAGTAAAGGCAGATGGACTTGCAGCAGGAAAAGGAGTCATTGTTTGCAATAGCAATGATGAGGCAATTTCTGCAATTCAAACCATTCTTGTAAAAAAGACATTTGGTGAGGCTGGAAATAAAATAATCATTGAGGAGAGGATTGATGGAATTGAAGCCTCTTACATTGCACTCTCTGATGGAAAGATTGCAATCCCTATGGCATCAAGTCAGGATCATAAAAGAATTTTTGATGATGACAAAGGGCCTAATACTGGGGGCATGGGTGCATATTCTCCAACTCCAATAATTGATGATGCACTATCAAAAAAAATTCAAGAAAGAATTATTGATAAAACAATTCAAGCAATGACAAATGAAGGAATTGACTTTAAAGGATTTTTGTATGCAGGTATTATGATTCGAGACAATGAGCCATTTGTTTTAGAGTATAATGTCCGTATGGGTGATCCGGAATGCCAACCAATTACAATGAGAATGGACTTTGATCTGTATGATTATTTTATTGCAAGCTCTGAAGGAAAGTTATCCTCAATGCCCCCCATCTCTTGGAAGAATCAATATGCTGTTTGTGTAGTTTTAGCATCAGAGGGATATCCTGAAGCATATTCTAAAGGTGAAGAAATAATGGGTCTTGATTCTAATTCAAATGATTCTTATGTTTTTCATGCAGGTACAAAAAAATCTGATGGAAAAATTCTCTCCAATGGAGGTCGTGTTTTGGGTGTGACTGCGTTAGGTGATACTTTGGAATATGCAATCAAAAACGCATATGACTCAGTTGGGAAAATATCATGGCCTCACAAATATTTTCGAAAAGATATTGGTCAAAAAGGCATAGCCTATCTTTGAGTTTGAATCATTCTATCCTCAGTAACAATCCAATCAATTAGAATATCGTGTTCTGATCTTGGAATTTTTTTTACAATTTGTTTTTCTAATGTAATTGAAATTGTAGTTGTCTTGTTTTCAGCTAAAAACCTATCATAGAATCCATGACCATAGCCTAATCTCACACCGTCTGGTGAAATTCCAACTGTTGGTATAATTATCACCTCTAGATTGTTATCTACTGGACAATCATCTTTGGGCTCCATGATATCAAAACTACCCTTTTCTAGGCTTGAGAAATCCGATATTTTTCTAAATTCTATATTTTTTCCAACAACTTTTGGTAAGAAAACCTCTTTTCCTTCACTGATTATTTCTTGGATGATATCTTGTGTTAACATTTCACTTCCAATAGGATAGTACAATCCAATTTTATTTGCATTTTTGTATGCATAAATTTTTTTTAATTTTTTTTGAATCTTTGCACTTGCAATCTTCATTAGATCAAAAGATGTGTTGTCTCTTTTTTCTAAAAGAAGATTTCTAAGTGATTTCTTTTCGGGACTATCTTCCAATTTGACTACTCAGAGATGCTGCAGTTATGGTATTTTTTAATAGCATTGCAACTGTCATTGGACCTACTCCTCCTGGAACTGGTGTTGCAAATGATGCTTTTTGAATAATTTCGTCATAATCTGAATCTCCCACTAGTTTTTCATTATGTCTTGAGATTGCAACATCAATTACAATAGCTCCTTCTTTAATCATATCTGCACTCAGTGTAAACTTGTTTCTGTCTCCAACTGCTGTAATTATAATATCTGCTGCTTGACAAATTTCTTTTAGATTCTTTGTTTTAGAGTGACATGTCATGACAGTTGCATTTTTATCTAAAAGCAAATGATACAGAGGCTTTCCTACAAGATTGCTTCTATTAATTAAGACGACATTTTTTCCTTCTAAATTAATTCCATGATAATCAAACATCTCCATTACTCCTGATGGTGTGCATGCAACTAGAATTGCTTTTTTCATTGCAAGTAATCCTGCGTTGTGTGGTGTTAAACCATCTACATCTTTTAGTGGTGAAATTCTTGATATTGTTGCAAATTCATCTAGATGTTTTGGTAATGGTAATTGGATTAAAATTCCATGAACTGAACTATCTGAATTTAAATTATCAATGATACCGTTTAATTCGTTTTGGGAAATTGATGCATCAAGTTTGTGATCCTTAGTTTCAATGCCTACCTCTTGGCATGCATTGTGTTTGTTTTTCACATATGTTGCAGAAGCAGAATTATCTCCAATTAGAACCGTGGCTAAACATGGTGTAATTCCTTGAGATTTCATCTCATCAACAGCTTTTTTGACTCTGTCTTTGACTGCCTGGGCAATAACTTTGCCGTCAATTCTAACTCCTGTCATACCTTATTTTTGATCTGTAGATATTTAATTCTTGGAATTCAGTTGTGGCAATCTTAGAAAAGAAATTTAATGGGATTTTTTCATGATTAATCATGTTTGTAATGATGGCAGATATTCAACTCAAAGAAGGAGCTGAGGAAGATTTCAAAAAATGGTTTTCTGAATCAAACAAGATTCTTTCAAGTTTTCCTGGATTTGTATCTAGAAAATTCCTAAAATCGCCTGATGGCAGTTATAGAATTTTTGTAGAGCATGAAAGCAAAGAGACTTTTATCAAAATGCATCAAAGCCCAGAACATGAAAAAATTCACCCAATGGGGCATTCTTTTATGAGTGCAGATCCTATCCGTAAAACATTCACAGTAGCTGCTGAATAAATTGAAACTTGATTTTGATTTAACTTCATATTATAAAAAAATCAAAACTAGTAACTTGTATTTTCATACATTTATCAATAAACCCACTTTAGCCGCAGGAGTTTTACTTTTACGACCAGGTGAAGAAGACACTCAAACTCCTCATAACAGTGATGAGATATACTATGTCATCTCTGGAGATGGTTATCTCAAAATAAATAATAAAGATTACAAAGTATCAAAAGATAAAGCATTTTTTGTTGGAAAAAATGTTGAACATTATTTTCATGGAAACAAAAAAGAACTCAAGGTCTTGTATTTTTTTGGTGGACCTGATTCCTAAGTAATTTTTGTTTTTCTTCCATAAACTTTAATTTTTTTTCTAGCAAATAGATTAACTGCCTCCGGATAAATCCTATGTTCTTCTTTTAGAATTCTTTTTGATAATGATTCTTCTGTATCATTTTCTTTGACTTTGACTACTGCTTGAATTATTATAGGACCTGTGTCCATTCCAGAGTCCACAAAATGTACAGTGCATCCTGAATATTTTGTTCCATACTCTAAGGCTTGTTTTTGTGAATCAAGTCCTGGGAATGCTGGTAACAAGGCTGGATGAATATTTATGATTCTATTTTTGTATTTTTTTACAAATTTTGGGCTAATAATTCTCATAAATCCTGCAAGGCAAACAAGCCCATTTTTTGGTGTTACTCCATTTTTTGATAATGCAGAAATAATTTTCTCATCATATTCTTCTCTTGTTCCTTTGAATCCTTTGCTTTCAATAATCTCAGTTTTTACACCTAACTTTTGTGCAATTCTGAGACCCTTTGCATTTGGGTTATTTGAAATTACTATTGCAGGATTTATTGGAATCTTTTTTCGTTTTATGGTTTTTAAAATTGATTCCATGTTGCTCCCGCGACCTGAGATTAAAATTCCTAGATTTAGCAACTACTCTTTGTAAAAATTACCTGCAATTAAAGTCTATGAGATTATAATATGTTTTTTATCTATAAAGTAAGATTGTGATATATGCCAAATACCCTCCAACTAACATAATGCCTTCTATTCTACTTATTTTAAATCCTGAGCGCATGATTGGAATCAATACAACACTAAAAGCAATCATTACAATGATATCTATAATCACTTTATCATTAACTTGAATTCCTGCAATCATTGATGCAATTCCAACTATTGCAAAAATATTGAAAATGTTGCTTCCTACAATATTTCCTATGCTTAGATCAGAGTGACCTTTTCTTGCAGCAACTATTGATGTGATCAGTTCAGGTAAAGAGGTTCCAACTGCAACTAGAGTTAACCCTATGACTAATTCCGATACTCCTAAACTTTTGGCAATGGTTACAGAATTTTCAACTGTTAGAAATGATCCTATTGTTAATAATATCAGCCCTATTCCAACTAGTGTCAATGATTTTGTTAGAAACCTTTTTTGAGTTAGAATCGTTGTTGATTTTATTGTCTCAATGTCTGCTTCTTTTTTTGAGCTTTTGTAGCTAAATACTAGAAATCCTACAATGCCTGCAATCAAAATCACTCCGTCTAAAAAATCAATTTTACCATCAAAAATCACTGCAGCTAACAGTATTGCAGATCCAATCATAATTGGAATCTCTTTTCTAATTGTGGATTTTGAAACTGCAATAGGCGTAATTATTGCTGATATTCCAAGAATTATCCCTATATTGACAATATTGCTTCCCACAACGTTTCCTAATGCCACATCTGAGAATCCCTGAAGAGCCGATGATACACTAACTGCTAATTCTGGTGTTGATGTGCCAAAAGCAACGACTGTTAGGCCAATTACTAGTTGGCTAATCTTTAATCTGTTTGAAATGTTAATTGAGCCTTTGACTAACCACTCTGCTCCAAAATAGAGCATTGCAAGCCCTAGAGCGACAACTAAAACATTGAGAATTAACTCCATTGACATTTTCTAAAAACGATCTTGTCTATTTAATCTTGGAATATAGATTTGGAATCTGATTTATTGAAGAATAGTTTGATCTGGGGTTTGCAAATGTTAAACCTGTAATTTATAACAAATCCAATTATTTTCAATTTCGTTGCCAAGACAAGTTAGGATGACTAGGAATGGAATTTTATGTGAAACCGTAGATAAACGAGTTTTTTTGGATCCTAAAAATAGCCATGTTAATGGAATAAACTTTGTTTCCCATGCTCACTCTGATCATCTTCCATCAAAAAATGGTGGAACTATACTATCCTCAATTGAAACAAATGAGATAGCCAATTTACGTGGATTTAAAATGCAAAATCATATCGAATCTCTGGAAGATTTTTCATTAATTGATAGTGGACATATACTTGGAGCTAAAGGTTTACTCTTTGATGATATTTTCTACACTGGGGATATTTGTACCCGCAAAAGAGGCTTTTTACAAGCAGCACAAATTCCAAAATGTAAAATTCTAATCACAGAATGCACATTTGGTCTTCCAGAATTTGTTTTTCCAAAACTTGATGAAATTCTAAAACAAGTAAATGAATTAATCTCTGAACTTTACTCTAAGGGGATTCCTGTTATTCTAATGGGTTATCAGTTAGGAAAAGCACAAACCATTACTCAGCTCTTTGGTCATTGGGGTCCATTGTATCTTCATGATTCAGTAAAAGAGATGAATTCCCTTCATCAAAAATTTGGGGTTCTGCTAAATGATGGAATCAGTCATTCTGAGGCTCAAAAAACTGGTTTACTGGATAAAAAACCATGGATTATGGTTGCTCCAATGCTTTCTGAAAAAAACAAATTCATTCAAGAAATGAAATCAAAGTATGGCGCTGTAACTATTGGATTTAGTGGCTGGGCGCAATCCTCCCGATTTCCTTTTGGTAGAAGAACCGACTATTCTTTTCCCATGAGTGATCATTGTGACTTTAATGAACTAGTTGAGATGGTGTTAAAATCTGATGCAGAACAAGTTTACACTATTCATGGTTTTGTTGAAGAGTTTGCACTTCATTTACAGAAGCTTGGAATTAAAGCACAACCCCTAGTTGAAAATTCTCTTGATGATTTTATTTAGTAAATTTATTGCATTCACAATCCGATACTAGACATGTTTCAGAATTTCTAATATGATCATGAGAGAAATGTTTGCATTTTTCATTTTTACAAATTCTTCTTTGAGCTTCTTTTTGAACGACTAATTGGGCAATAGAATTTGCTTTATCTTTTGAATAACCTTTCTTATCCATATAGAAGTGAACTACTTTGTTATAGAGAATTTCTGGCTTGAATTGTTTTTCTAACAATACTGCCTCCTCCTGTTTCCTCTCCTAAAACTTGATCCCTTATGGCAGTCACATTTACAAGATTCATCATTGCAAAAACCTTTTTCATTTTTTATCATGTTTCTATTAAGACATTATAATATTTCAAATACTCTCATTATTGATTGGGTATTTGTTTAGTTTTAGAACATTTTTTAAATATATTTTAAATTTTTCATCTTAAAATCACACCAATATCCATCAGATTTGTATGTGTAAAATCTGTAATGATGTTGGCTTTTTGTTTTTGAAAGAATCTTCCTGAATCGCTATTTTTAAGATACTCTTTCATAATATCCAAATCTATTTTGATATTCTCTGTAATTGCTCCTGCAAAAACGGAATTCCCATCAATGCCGTCTGTTCCAAGTGATGCAATAACCATTTTTTTTAATTTTTGTGTGTTCTTTAGTAGTCTTAAAACTAATTCTTGATTTCTTCCACCCATACCCTTCCCCAAAACTCTGACTGTAGTTTCCCCTCCAAAAATAAGACATGATTTTTGTTCATCTGATATGCTCTCAAGGATCTTCTTTACAGCTTCTTTGATATCTCCAAAAATTTGGATTGAATTGATACTATATCCTTTGTTTTTTGCAATCTTTTTCATTTCATTAAGACAATCCATATTATTTGCAATGATGTAGTTTTTTATTCTTGGTTTTTTTGAAATATTTTCAACCTGATTCGTTTTACCTTTTTCTAATACTTGTAAAACTTCGATTGGTGTTTTTCTTTTTAATTTGTATTTCTCTAAAATATCTAGCGCATCTGAATAAGTGGTCTTATCCATGTATGTAGTTCCTGATGCAATTGATGATAGATCATCTCCTTCAACATCAGACATTACTAAACTTACTCCACTACATTTCATGTTTTCAACTAACTTTCCTCCTTTAATTTTAGATAGATGTTTGCGAACACAATTGAACTCTTGTATTGTTGCACCTGATTTTAAGAGTAAATTTGTAACGTGGATTTTATCATCAAGTGTTATCTCATTTGGCATTGCCAGCAATGAAGATCCTCCACCCGAGACTAGGAAAATAACTAATTCATCACTTCGTCTGTTATCAAGAAATTTTATAACTTCCTTTGCAGCCTTTACACTTGTTTTATCTGGTTTTGGGTGTCTTGAATTAAAAATTTGAAATTTCTTACCTTTTATTTTCGATTTTGAACCTTTTGGAATTACAACTATGCCACTCTTTATTGGAATTATTGCATTAAGTGCTCTAGTCATTGAATCTGCTGCTTTTCCAAATGCAACTGAATAGATGTTTGAAAATTTTTCAAGATCAACTATGTCTTTATTGATTTTGATTTTATTTGGCATTACAAATTTTGGAATAATGTTTTCAGGATTTGCAGCTTGCAATCCTGCCTCTAAAATTTCAAGACAATCTTTCTTTTTCTCCGAATTTGCCAATTCGTCAAAGTTTTTGATTATCATGCCCCTTCTCAACAATTAAGATATAATAATACACGTAACTAGCTTTTGCTAGCCTTGGTTTTTGAATCCATTCTTTATCTTGCGGTCTTGATTATTTCAGCTAAATTATTTGGCGAGCTGATGCATAGGATTAACCAGCCAACTATTATCGGAAATGTTCTGGCAGGAATAATTGTAGGTCCTGCATTATTTGCAATAGTTCAACCAGTAGAGGCAATTGATCTATTTGTCTCAATAGGAGTGTTTTTCCTATTTTTCTTAATTGGACTTGAAGAAATTGACCTCTCAGGATTATTCAAGGTAATGCGAGGAAGAATTTTTGCAGGTTCTGCTGTTGCATTTTTAATTCCATTTGTCACTGCAGGAATCTTTGGACTGACTTTGGATATGAATTTCATTCATGCTTTTGCAATAGCAAGTGTAATTGCTGCATCTAGTCTTGGTGTTACTGCAAAAATTCTCACTGATTTGGGAAAACTTCGCTCAACAATTGGTTTGGAGATATTTACAGTAACAGCTGTTGTAGAGTTTATTGCAATTATTATCACGAGTGTTCTAATTCAAGTAAATCAGAGTGATAATCCAGAAATTTCTGAATTTCTTTGGTTATTTGCAAAAATGATCATCTTCTTTGTAGTAGCTGGGTTGGTATCAAAATTTATTGTTCCGCCCTTTTTCAGATTTATTCGAAAACATTTGCAACTAAAACTAATTTATTTTGGATTAGTTGTTGGTATGATTCTTTTAGTTGCATACTTTGCAGAATTAAGTGGAATCCATGGAGCTATTGGTGCATTACTTTTAGGAATTGCAGTATCTAGAATGAATAGAGAAGACTATACTGAGATTTCTCAACATATTCATGTCATTGGATATGGTGTCTTTATTCCAATATTCTTTGCAGGTATAGGATTACATTTTACAACTGGCTTTTTGGAGATTCCAATCTGGGTAATTGCAGTCTTTATAGGAATTATTGTTGGAGTAAAATTTGTATCTTCGTGGATAGCTGTTCGTATCGCACGGATGTATCCTGCTACTACTGTTGCATATGGTGTAATGTCAAAGGGCGCAGTAGACCTTGCCCTGCTCTTGTCTTTGCTTGAAGTAGATATTGTAGATGAGAATCTGTTCTCTTTGCTTGTTTTAGGTACTTTGATTACAATGATTATATCCAGCGTTGAATTACAGCGTAAATTAAAAAAAGTAATTCAAGTCAAGGTTGGAAATCTTGAGATTGCAATGCTGCCAATTTACTTCCGACGTGCAGTATCTGATAAAAAGGCAGAAGATGCTATGATTACACAATATCCTATAGTTTTTCAAAATGAAAAAATTAAAGATATTTTGGAAAAACATGATTTATCCAAGATGCCATGTTTGGTAAATGATGTTGATCATACTATAGGTATAATTTCTAAAAAAGATCTTTCAAAGGTTCACAAAAATAGTTATGATAAATATACTGCTCAGGATATTATGAATAAAAAATTCAATACAGTGCTTCCTCAGGAGTATCTGTTTTCTGTAATTCAGAAAATGAATTCCCATTCTTATGATCTGATCCCAGTTACCGAACCCAGCCCAAATGGTAGGGTGATTGGAGTTGTGACTAATGAATCAATTATGGAATTGTTGTCAAAAAAACCAATTCCTAAAAATGAAAGTTAGTTTTTTCATACTTTCTCGTTGCAACATATAATAATAATCAATAATGTCTTTGAACTATGCACACAGTACGCATTCCAAAAGTTATCAAATTTGGCGAAAACGCACTTGGTGAAACTGAGTATCCAAAAAATGCTCTAGTTGTTACAACTGCTCCTCCAGAATTATCTGGAAAGTGGCTTGACAAAATGGGCATTCAAGATTACATGCTTTATGACAAAGTAAAGCCTGAACCATCAATTGATGATGTTAATTCATTGATTGCTGAATTCAAAGACAAAAAACCATCTGTCTTAATTGGATTAGGTGGAGGAAGCTCATTGGATGTTGTAAAATATTCTGCTCAAGATTTTGGAGTAGAAAAGATCTTGATTCCAACTACATTTGGAACAGGAGCTGAAATGACAACATACTGCGTTTTGAAATTTGATGGCAAAAAGAAACTGTTACGTGAAGACAGATTCCTTGCTGACATGGCTGTAGTTGATTCATACTTTTTAAAAGGTACGCCACAACAAATTGTAAATAATTCTGTTTGTGATGCTTGTGCTCAAGCAACTGAAGGTTATGATAGCAAATTAGGAAACGACTTGACTAGAACACTGTGCAAACAAGCATTTGAGATTCTCTACGATGCAATAATGAATGACAAACCAGAAAACTATCCATATGGTTCAATGTTATCTGGAATGGGATTTGGAAATTGTTCTACAACTCTAGGACATGCATTGTCTTATGTTTTCTCAAATGAAGGAGTACCTCATGGTTATTCATTATCCTCTTGTACTACTGTTGCACACAAACATAACAAGTCCATCTTCTATGATAGATTCAAAGAGGCTATGGAAAAACTTGGATTTGACAAATTAGATCTCAAAGCTGATGTTTCCGAAGCTGCAGATATTGTAATGACTGATAGAGGACATTTAGATCCAAACCCAATACCAATATCTAAAGAAGATGTTGTAAAATGTCTTGAAGACATCAAAGCAGGCAATTTGTAAAAAATTCATTTTTTTTTACTTTTTTTCTATTTTCTTGAAAAACTACGAAATTGGCAGCTTGATTAAACTTTTTATGCTAATACTCTGAGAGAATTGTACGTGACTCAAAAACAATTAAAATTTGGAATTCAAAACGGATTAAATGTTGCCCGGGCTGGCTACACTGAAGACCAGATTTTAACTGCCTGTATGTTAGCTGACAAAACAGGATATGATTCAATTTTCTATATGGACCATACTAATGTCCCACAATGGAAAAATGCAATTGTTTTAGACCCTTGGGTTATGTTATCTGCAATTGCTGCAGTTACAAATAACGTTGAATTGGGAACTTGTGTAACTGATGCAATTAGAAGACATCCATCAAATATTGCATTAGCTGCAATCACATTAGATAGAGTCTCAAAGGGTAGAGCAATTCTTGGTATTGGTGCAGGAGAGGCTCAAAATCTTAAAGAATTTTGTATTCCATTTGAGAAACCAGTTTCAAAATGGGAAGAACAAATTGAAACTATTCATACCTTATACAAATCAACACCTGATAATACTGTAAATTATGACGGAAAATATTACAAACTTGAAGGTGCATGTCTCCAAGCACCCCCAATTAGAAAACCTAGACCTCCAACTTACATGGCATCTGGTGGAACACGTACACTTGCATTAACAGGTAAACTTGGAGATGGTTGGTTGCCAATCGGATATACTCCTGAATTATTTGAGGATCATGCTGCACAAATTAGAAAAGCAATGGATGAGAATAACAGAACACAAGAAGAAAAAGATAATTTCCAATATGCCCTAGATATTGATGTGTACTTTTCTGAAGATGCAGAAGAGTCATGGGCAAGAATGAAAGAGGCAGTAAAGGTTAGCTTGTTCAAGCCTGAAATTTTAAGAGTGCATGGATTGAAAGAAATTGAAGGATTTGACTTTAGAAAATACTTTACAGAATATTCGATGTCTAATCAAGATTGGATTGTAAAAATGAGAGAAGCTGCAACCAAAATTCCAGAAAAAGTTGCACGTTCATCAACTGCAGTTGGAACTCCTGATGATATCATTCCAACATTTGAGAGATTCATGGATGCTGGTGTAAATCACTTTGTAATTAGATTCTGGGGAAAGAATTACTTTGGCTCTATTGACAAATTCGCAAGCCATGTAATGCCTGCACTTCGTGAAAGAGCAAAAAAGTAAGACGTTCTCTCCTATAACACACAGTAAATCATTTACTCTACTTGTTCATATCAAATATGATGGATGACAAACTCCCTGATACAGTCAAAAAATGTCTTGACATTTTAGATGAAAATATCGAAATCTTGGCAAATATTGAATCTGCCTTAGATGATGAGAAAGAAGATGAGTTTACTCCTGATTTAAAACTACATGATTTGTATGACATGGCCGAAGATGTAGCCGAAGCGTCTAAACTAAAGCGCGCAGAATTTAATTATGTTAGAAGACAAACTGAAAATTCTTTTTAATCTATGATTTATGCGGTCTTCTACTCCTTGCTTTTGTAAATGATTTTGCCTTTCTTTTGTTTTTCTGTTTTTCAATTCTCTTTCTGGTGCGCTCTGATGATTTTGTAGCTCCTTGAATAATTTTTGTTCTACTGCCATCCTTTAACATGATTTCTTTTCCCTTGAACCTATACTCGACATCTCTGCATTTGATATAGTATTTTTTTAGACAAAAAAATATCCTATTATTTGTACCGTGCATGTCTTTGACTTCTTTAGATTTTTTTAATTCATTGAGAATATTTCGTAATAGTCCTTTGTCAATGTCTGTTATTCTGTGTAATTCCCTAAACCAAATGAATTTTGATTCTGACCCCCATTCTTCTAGAACTTTAAGAACCTGTTCTGTTGCATCCTCTACCTCTTCATTGATTTCTATCATGTGACTTGTTGATTTGTTTAAAATGTTAGCAATTTAAATTGATAAAAAATTTTAAATCAAAAAAGCTGAGATTTATGATGTTTTTTGGTTTTGATGTTTTCTTAATGTGTAACTATGAACTCAAAACCCTTTGATAAGTACAAAGAATTAGAATGCGGAATCTTGCAAATCAAGAAATATCTAAAGAATTAGACAAACCTGATTGAGCTATTTTTTTGATTTTCGTTGCTTTAGTCTTGATTTTGTTACTTTAACTGATTGACGTTGATTATTTTCCATTTTTTTTGCAATCGTATCTATTAATTTGATAATTTTTGTTTGAGACTCTGATGATTTTGTTTTTAATAGTTTCTTTTTTAATTTTTTTAACTGTGAAGAGTAATCTTGAAACTCATCTTTTAAGTCATCAAGATACGGATCCTTCATATTTTTTTTGAGCACTTGTTGTATTTAGAATCTTTGTAGGCTAGGGTTTGTCTGATTTTTTCTATTGATTCATTTAGTTTATTAAATAATTATGAAAATGCTACTTTGATTTGAAATTAACAGGACGATTAGAAATAAAGTCCTATGAGAAAATTAAGGAATTTTTATTTCAAGAACATGTTGGTAGAATTGCAAGCATAGATGAGAATGGGTTTCCTCAGATAATTCCGATGAATTTTGCATTTCCAAATGATGCAATCTACATGCATTCATACACCATAGGTGAAAAATTGGACAATATTAATAGAAATGATAAGGTTGGTTTTGAAGTAGATCGTGAACTAGAGTTTTTACCTTCCTACTTTTCTCATCCCACAGATGCATCCCAAGCTGATACACTTTACATCAGTGTAGTGATCAAAGGAATTGCCTCAATAGTTAAGGATGATACGGAAAAATCATTAGCACTAAATGCATTAATGGAAAAATATCAACCTGAAGGACATTATGATCCTCTTACAAAAGATGATTTAGTATTGGATGAGGTCGCTGTAATCAAGATAGTTCCTCAATCCATTCGTGGAAAATACAAAATTGGGCAGCACATGCGCCCAGAGTCTAGGATCATTCTTGCACAAAAAATTCTTGAACGCAATTCTCCAACATCTAAAAAAACTTTGGAAATCATGGGATTCAAAATTACAGATGATGGCTTGAAAATGGTTGATGATCCTATATGGTAATTACATTGGTTTTCATTAATTATGGCATTATCTATTTTTCTAAAATACAATCTGTTTAACAAACATCACTAGATCTGCATTTGTACTCTGCAATTCTTACAGATTTTCTTTATGGGTGCAAATTATGATATTTTATATATAAAGCAAAAATGAATTTCAAAACTAGTGCTAACATGCTTTCTTTATTGTTGACTACAAGTTTCTACATTGGAAACGTTAGCTATAAGTTCAGTTTTTGATGATTTTATCTGTTGGAACAAATACACAAATTTGAATTAGCATCTGACTATGTCCCTACAGGAGATCAACCACAGGCAATTGATGCACTAGTTGATGGAGTCAAAAAAGGATCAATTCAAACTTTACTTGGTGTTACGGGAAGTGGAAAAACTTTCTCAGTTGCAAATGTTATTGCCAGAACTGGTAAAAACACTCTAGTTATTTCACATAACAAAACTCTTGCGGCACAACTTTATTCAGAACTAAAACAATTTTTTCCAAAAAATAATGTTGGATATTTCGTATCATACTATGATTATTATCAACCTGAGAGTTATTTACCACAAACTGATACCTATATTGAAAAAGATACTCAAATTAATGAAAAAATTGAAAAATTAAGATTAGAAGCAACTGCCATGCTGTTATCAGGTGAGCCTACAATTATTGTTTCAACTGTTTCTTGTATTTACTCACTTGGAAATCCACAAGATTGGGAGGATTTGGCAATTACAATTAATGCTGGAGATGAAGTAAAAAGAAATGAAATTATTAGAAAATTAATTGACGCACGCTATGAAAGAAATGATACTGAAGTGGCACCTGGTAATTTCAGAGTTAAGGGCGATACTATTGATATCACCCCTGCCTATTCAGAAGATCTAGTTAGAATATCTCTCTTTGGTGATGAAGTAGAAAAAATCACTTTACTTGATCATGTTTCACTCAAAGAGAAGAAAAAAGTTTCAACAATGAAAATTTTTCCTGCTAAACACTATCTTATCGCAAAAGATGTTCGTGAAAAAGCTATCAAATCAATTAAAGAAGAATTGTCAAATAGATTGCCTGAATTAAATGAGCTTGAAAAACAGAGACTTGAAATGAGAACAAAATATGATTTGGAGATGATTGAAGAACTTGGATATTGTTCTGGTATAGAAAACTATTCTCGACATTTTGATGGCAGAAAACCTGGAGAAAAAGCATTTTGCTTGATGGATTTCTTTGGTGATGATTATCTCTTAGTTATTGATGAATCTCATGTTACTTTGCCTCAATTACATGGAATGTACAAAGGAGATCATTCTAGAAAAAAAGAGCTTGTTACATATGGATTTAGGTTGCCTAGTGCATATGATAATAGACCATTACAATTTGAAGAATTTGAAGAATACATCAAAAACACCATTTTTGTCTCTGCTACTCCTTCAGAGTATGAAAGAAAAATCTCTTCAAAAATTGTAGAACAGCTTGTTAGGCCTACTGGATTACTAGATCCTGTAGTTGAGATTAGACCTACTAAAGATCAAATGGATGATTTAATTGAAGAAATATCCAAAAGAGCCGCCAAATCTGAGCGAGTTTTAGTCACTACATTAACCAAAAGAATGGCCGAAGATCTTGCTGAATATCTCTCAAAAAAACAAGTCAAAGTACGATACATGCATTCTGAAATTGATGGATTACAAAGAACCGAACTAATCAGACAATTGAGGCTAGGTGAGTTTGATGTTTTAGTTGGAATCAATCTTCTTAGAGAGGGATTGGATATTCCTGAGGTCTCGTTGGTTGCAATATTGGATGCAGACAAGGAAGGATTTTTGAGAAACTTTACAAGCCTTATTCAGACATGTGGTCGTGCTGCAAGAAATGAACATGGAACAGTAATAATGTATGCCGATAATATGACAGTATCAATAAAAAACACAATAGAAGAAACTAAACGTCGTAGAGAAAAACAAATTCAATACAATAAAGAAAATAATATTATTCCAAAAACAATAATAAAATCTGTTCCAGAACAAGAAACAACATTAGATGAATCTAAACTAAAATCAATTCATGATCTTACTACTGATATAGTTGAACTTGATGCACAAATGAAAAAATATTCTGAAGAATTAGACTTTGAGCGTGCAATAGAGTGCAGAGATAGGATAAAAAGACTAGAAAAGGAGATTGAACTAAAAGATGGCAGAAAATAATTTAAAAATTCGTGGAGCCCGACACCACAACTTAAAGAATTTGGATGTGGATATTCCCAAAAATAAGCTAGTTGTAATTAGTGGTTTGTCTGGCTCTGGGAAATCTACTTTGGCATTTGATACAATTTATGCTGAAGGACAGAGAAGATATGTTGAGTCGCTTTCTGCATATGCTAGACAATTCTTAGAGATGATGGACAAGCCAGATGTTGATTCTATTGAGGGGTTATCGCCTGCAATCTCAATTCAACAAAAAACTACTAGTAAAAACCCCCGCTCTACAGTTGGGACAACTACTGAAATTTATGATTACATGAGATTATTGTTTGCACGAATTGGAATTCCACACTGTACAAACTGTGGAAGAAAAATTTCAACTCAATCTGTAGAAACAATCTGTGATTCAGTAATCAAAGATTTTACTGGGGAAAAATTTTTAGTATTATCTCCAATTATTCAGAGAAAAAAGGGAACCTATGAAAAACTCTTTGAGCAAATCAAAAAAGATGGTTATTCTAGAATTCGTCTAAATGGAGATATTTTGAGCCTAGATTCAGAGATACCTCCACTTGATAGACAAAAATGGCACAATATTGAGATTGTAGTGGATAGAATTACAACTGACAAATCTGAGCGCTCAAGGCTTTTTGAGGCTATTCAAACAGCAATTAAAGCATCTAAAGGCGATGTGATGATTGCAACTGAGAAAACAGAAAAAATATTCTCACAAAATAATGCATGTCCTCATTGTGGATTAACAATTGGTGAGTTAGAGCCAAGAACATTTTCCTTTAATTCTCCATTTGGAATGTGCAAAACTTGTAACGGCTTAGGTGTTAAGATGGAATTTGATCCTGACTTGGTAATTCCAGATAAATCAAAATCTATCTTAGATGGGGCAATTGTACCTTGGAGTGGAAGATTTTCATCATTTAGACGACAAGCATTACGTGCAGTTGGAAAGAAATTTGGTTTTGACTTGATGACTCCAATTGATCAAATAAAACCAAAACACCTCAAAATAATTCTTCATGGAACTGATGATTTAATTGATTTTAAGTATCGTTCCAAATCCGGTGATTCGTCTTGGCAATACACTGATGCGTTTGAAGGTGTTTTAGTAAATTTACAACGTGTATTCATGGAGACTGATTCAGAATCAAAACGAGAATGGTTAAAACAATTCATGCGTGATACTCCTTGTAATTCTTGTAATGGCAAAAAATTAAAACCTGAATCACTAGCAGTTAAAATTAATGATAAGGGAATAATGGATGTTTGTGATTTATCCATTGATCATTGTTATGACTTTTTTTCTACACTGAAATTAACTGATAATGAACAATACATTGCAAGAGATGTTCTAAAAGAAATCAAAGAAAGATTGGAATTTTTAATGAATGTTGGGTTAAATTACTTGACTCTGAATAGATTAAGCTCTACATTATCTGGTGGGGAGTCTCAACGAATTAGATTGGCAACTCAGATAGGATCTAATTTAACAGGTGTTTTGTATGTTCTTGACGAGCCAACAATAGGACTTCATCAACGTGATAATGCACGGCTAATTAAAACGCTAACAAAGCTACGAAATCTTGGAAATACGGTTATTGTAGTAGAGCATGACGAAGAAGTTATACGAAATTCAGACTGGATTGTTGATTTGGGTCCTGGTGCTGGTGTTCATGGTGGAAATGTTGTCTTTGAAGGAACAGTGGATAAAATTCTAAACGGACACAAATCCGTTACAGGTGATTATCTTAAAAATAATATTCTCATTACATTAAAAGACAAAATTCGTAATCCTTCTGGCTCTCTAATAATAAAAAAAGCCTCCGAGAATAATCTTAAAGATATTGATGTTGAAATTCCACTAGGACTTTTTGTCTCAGTTACAGGTGTTTCAGGTTCTGGAAAGTCCACACTGATTAATGATATATTGCTAAAAGAATTACAAAATCATTTCTACAAATCTAATGTTCGTGCAGGTTCTCACAAAGCAATTACGGGTCTTGAAAATATAGATAAAGTAATTGCAATTGATCAGTCTCCTATTGGCAGAACTCCTCGTTCTAATCCTGCAACATACATTGGAGCATTTACTCCAATTAGAGAACTATACTCTAATACTGAATTATCAAAAGAACGTGGTTACAAGCCAGGACAATTCTCTTTTAATGTTGCAGATGGTAGATGCTTTGCATGCGATGGTGATGGGGTAAAACAAATTGAAATGCAATTCTTATCTGATGTATATGTAAAATGTGATGAATGCAAAGGAAAACGCTACAATTCTGAAACCCTCTCAGTACTGTACAAAGGAAAAAGCATCTCAGATATTTTAGATATGACTGTTTATGAGGCACTAAATTTCTTTGAAAATATTCCTGCAATAAAGAGAAAACTTCAAACGATATATGATGTAGGATTAGGATACATCAAACTAGGCCAATCATCAACTACATTATCTGGTGGTGAAGCTCAACGTGTAAAATTAGCCTCAGAATTATCCAAAAGAGGAACTGGAAAAACACTCTACATTCTTGATGAACCCACAACAGGTCTCCATTTTGCTGATGTTCAAAAATTATTAGATGTGTTAAACAGACTTGTCAACTTAGGAAACTCTGTTGTTGTAATTGAGCATAACATGGATGTTATCAAAAATTCTGATTGGTTAATTGATCTTGGACCTGAAGGAGGTGATGAGGGAGGTACCGTTGTAGCTGTTGGTACTCCCCAAGATGTAGCAAAATCTCCGGGAAGCTATACTGGAAAATATTTGAAAAAATTATTGAAAAAATGACCTTTGATATATCTCAAATACACATTCCCAACAACCCTGGTATTTATTTGATGAAAGACTCTGATGGAAAAATTATCTATATTGGTAAAGCCAAGAATCTAAAAAATAGAGTAAAGTCTTATTTTTTACAAAATCAAAATTATAAAACTCAAAAACTTGTTGAAAATATTTCTGATATTGAATTTGTTTTAACTGATAATGAAAGTGAGGCTTTTCTTCTTGAATCAAATATGATAAAAAAATATCGTCCACGATTTAATATTGAATTAAAAGATCAACAAAGGTACACCTATCTTAGAATCACTGATGAAAAATATCCTCGATTGTTAGTTGCAAGAAGAACGAGAGATGGAAAATTTTTAGGAAAAGGAAATTTTTTTGGACCCTTTACTCAGGGAAGCTCCAAATTACTTACTATTGGAACACTTCGAAAAGCATTTCAAATTAGAATTTGTAAAAATCTTCCAAAAAAAGTATGTCTTGAATACCATCTTGGAAATTGTGAGGGGCCATGTGAATTCAAAGAAGCACAAGAAAATTATTCTAAACATGTATCTGACCTAGAAGAAGTTCTAAAGGGAAATAATGAAACTAAAATTTTTACAAAAAAATTAGAAGAAGAAATGCAACATGCTGCACTTTTGCAACAGTTTGAGCGTGCAAAGGACATTAGGGATACCTTAATTCGATTAGGAAGTCTTCAAACAAAGCAAAAAATGGAATATGTTGAGAATTCTGATGAAGAATATTTTGGAATAGGAATTCAGGAGCAAACTGCTACTGTGATGAATTTTCGAATGATTAATGGTGTAATTCGTGATAGCGACAAATTCTTTTTTGATCTAGTGGGAGATAATTCCTTTGCCAATTTTCTTTATCAATACTATACAACTCATAAAATCCCAAAATTTATTCTAGTAAGTGAGATTCCAGATAATAAAAAATTGTTGGAATCATTACTTTCAAAACATGCAGGATTTAATGTAAAAATTTTACAACCCAAAAAAGGAAAACGTAAAGAAATTTTGAATTTGATAATGAGAAATATTGAATTGATTCATTCTAAAGGTGGTGAACCTGGGTTGTATGAATTAAAAGAAATTCTATCACTTCCTTTAGTTCCAAATACCATTGAGTGTTTTGATATTTCAAATCATGGTGATGAATTTGCAGTAGGTTCTATGTCTCAATTTCTTAATGGAAAACCTAACAAATCTGGATATAGAAAATTTAAAATCAAAACAGTTGAAGGACGAGATGATTTTGCAATGATTGGCGAAATTATTAAACGACGATATTATAGATTGTCTGAAGAAAATTCAGAATTTCCAGATCTTATTCTGATTGATGGTGGTAAAGGACAACTAAATGCAGCAGTTAAATCATTACAATCGCTTGGATTAAAAATTCCATGTGTTTCTCTTGCAAAAGAAAATGAAGAAGTATACATTCCAAAAATTAAAGATCCAATAATTATTCCAAAAAACAAATCCTCTTTGAAAATATTACAACATGCACGAGATGAGTCTCATAGATTTGGAGTTGCATATAATAGAAATATTAGAAAAAATAAAATAAAAACAAAAAAAGGAAAAAATTTGGATTAGTTCACTGTGACACTACCGACCATCCAAGGATGTACCATACAAAAATACTTGTAGCTTCCTGCCTTGTCAAAAGTAAATGCATAGTTTGCATTTGCCATGACCAGACTGCTATCAAATACGCCTGATGGACCATCTGCTGGACTACCGCCAGTTACTGTGTGTGCAGCTGTGTCGACATTAACCCATTGTACTGTGTCTCCAGCTTTAATTGTGATTTTAGCTGGTGAGTAGCATGTGTTAGTCTCTTCACAACCTGGAACTGAGGTACCTACTGGAATCTCAACTTTGTGAGTTTTTGGACCAGTTTTTTCCATCATTGGTTTTTCTTCCATTTTGACCTCTTCTTTCTTTTGCTCTCCTGCAGTTGCAGTTGCACTTACAGAATAGCTAACAGTAAATGGATTTGTGTTCATTGTGTGAACTGCTAAAGCGTTTCCAGTGAATTTCCATGAGCCCATTGCATTCTTTGGATCAACAAATGTCAATTCAAATATTGTTTCACCATCAGGTGTCCAAGTTTTGTCTGGTTTCTCATCAGAACCAATTGGTCCTCTAAGTGATACTAGTTGAATATTTTCAGAAGCAGAATATGAGAGAATTCCTGAATACACCTTACTTGATGGTGCAAGTAGCACTGCAAGTTGATGTGATTCATGACCAAGTCCAGGATCTGTTACTGACGTGGTTGTACCAGTCATAACAGTATTTGATTTTGGTTTCTCACTAAAATCTACTTTGTAATCAACTGTGAATGGCTCTGTTTTCATTGTGTGAACTGCTAAAGCGTTTCCGGCAAATTCCCATTTGCCTTTTGCATTCTTTGGATCAACAAAAGTTAATGCAAACTTTGTTTTTCCATCAGGAGTCCATGTTGCTTGTCCCTTATCTTCACCACTAGCTAATGGTCCATGTAATGTGACAAGTTGAATTGGTTCAGATGCATCATAGTTGAGTGTACCTGAATAAACTTTGTCACTTGGTGCCAAAATTATTGCTAACTGATGTGTTTCATGTCCAACACCTGGATCAGTATCCGATGTTAATCGCTCCCATCCGCTTTTGAGTGGTTTAACTGTTTCAGACTTTACCTTGTCAGCCAAATCTGCAAATGGATCAGTTTTTTCCATCATTGGCTCTGAAGTCTGTGTTGAAGCGGCTGGAGTTGAGACAATTGGGGAATAGTCAACAGAATCTCCAACAAATGCAAATCCTGCGCCTATGGCTGTAATTGCAATAGTAAATGCAATTGCAGCTCTGTCTATACCTGCCATAATGAATCCCCTAATTTTTTTATGGTAAATAAAGCTAATCTTTGAAAATCATGAATTGCATAATTTCATAAAAACAAAAAAAGGAAAAAATTTGGATTAGTTCACTGTGACACTACCGACCATCCAAGGATGTACCATACAAAAATACTTGTAGCTTCCTGCCTTGTCAAAAGTAAATGCATAGTTTGCATTTGCCATGACCAGACTGCTATCAAATACGCCTGATGGACCATCTGCTGGACTACCGCCAGTTACTGTGTGTGCAGCTGTGTCGACATTAACCCATTGTACTGTGTCTCCAGCTTTAATTGTGATTTTAGCTGGTGAGTAGCATGTGTTAGTCTCTTCACAACCTGGAACTGAGGTACCTACTGGAATCTCAACTTTGTGAGTTTTTGGACCAGTTTTTTCCATCATTGGTTTTTCTTCCTTAATGATTGGTTTTTCTTTTGTCTCTTCCATTTTGACTTCTTCTTTAACAACTACTTTCTTCTCCTCCATCTTTGGTGTTTCAGATTTCACTTTCTCGGCTAAATCTGCAAATGGATCAGTTTGAGCTTTAGGTTCTGAAGTATCTTTCATTACCTTTGGGGCTATAGTAGTAGATGGTGAATAGTCAATAGAGTCTCCTACAACTGCAACACCTACACCAATTAGTGCAATTGCAATTGAGAAAACGATTGCTGCTCTGTCTATACCTGCCATAATTACCCAATTGATTTTTCAATGCTAAATAAACCTAATCGTTAATTCCACGTCCATTTTAAAAAAATATTATTTTAATGAAATCTATTTTGCTCTTGAATCATCGTTTAACCCTTGATCTCATTAAATTCATAAATTATTACAAAAATTTTCTAAAATAATTGTAAATCTCATATGATCGCTTTACTTGAACATTGATTGTTGTCAATGAAAGTAAACAATTCTTTGTTTTATCAAACCAATGTGTAAGAAATTCATACATCGCAGATGAGCTGTCACCAAGTAACTCTCCGTTTTTGGTCTTAAGCTCATTTGCATTTATTTTTAATTTTTGCCAAGTTCTCACTTTTATCAATCAAATCAAATTCTACTTTTAATTTTCTTTGATTAATTAATTGATTAATGAAAAATGTTCTTTTTTCAATAAACTCATCTTTGCTTTTTAATTTGGATGTCATGTGTTCAAAAATTTCTTTATCATCACATTTTATTTTGATGGTATCTTCATTTTTAATTATAAAGACCCCGATTCCCCAAAATAATCCAATATGCAATGCAATGTATTTTGATTGTAAATTTGAAATTTTATTTTTGTAAATATTTACATGCTCTCTATTTTGCTCAGTAACTGAATCATTTGATTGAATTACCCATGAGATATTTTTTGCATCGCCATAATAATAAAAAAGATGCTCCAATTGTCAACCAAAAAGGGGTTTTTTGTCTATATAATCCACATGATTCGGGGTTTTATTTTTTGTATTTTAGGCTTGTTTTTGTCAAAATATGTTTGATTTTATGAGAAACGGGGTTTTAGTATATTATAAAACACATGTTTGAGGTTCATAGTGACATTGGAATATTAAAGATTCAAATTTTTCTCGATTTTTATATGTTAATTATTTTCTTTTAGAAATCGTTTAGTATGATGTGTTAAAAAAATATCAAAGTTTGTGGCGTTTAACTATGAATTTGTATTTTTTCCCATCAAGATCTTTTCCTTTATGCATATTCTTTAATCTGGTATACATTGTTTTTAATGCCTCATTATTTTTTTCAATTGTTATACATGAGCGACCGTGTTTAATGCAACTAACAAGTGTTGTACCGCTACCTCCAAAAAAATCTAAAACAAGATCATGTTTTTTGGTAGTGACTTCCAATAGTTTACCTATGAGTTCTTCTGGTTTTTTAGAATCTTTAAAATCACATCCAGGACCACCTTCAGAATAAATTTTTGTTATTATGTCTGTGTAATCTAAAAAATTTGTGAAAAGTAATGGTCTGCCAGCACTGCTTGTGTGTTGAAAATATAATCCTCTTTTATTGGTACTAAAAGGAGTGATAAACCAACGATAACCTAACCCTTTTTTATCTAAACCATGAACTTTCACAAGTAAATTAGCTCCGAGATTTTTAATGTATTTTTCATAAATTGCTCCTGACCAGTTTGCAGTGGCGATTTTTCCAGAAATCATATATTTTCTAAATCTTGTTTTAGATGGTTGTAGTTTAGTTATTTTATATTGATTATTTTTGTATATTTCAACAGTTTTACCTCCAATTTGTTTTTTTATTGGAGAGTCATTTAATATTCTGATATCATAACAAAATTCTTTGAGATCGTATGGAGCATGAGAAGAATAGAAACGAGTAGACTTACTTTTCCTGAAAATTAAAAGATATTCATAAACATTATGAAATGTTGCATTAATCATAAGCTGTCTTTCATGATGTCTAGTTTTCACAGGAAAAACACCCACAAAGCCATGCGGAAAAATTTCTTCAGCGATATTTTTTAAATTGAACATCTCCATTTGGTTTATTGAAATTACAAGAAATCCTGATTTTTTCAAATAAGAATGAGACTTCTTAAGTACATTTTGCATGAATTCTGTCCAACAATCATTATTGTCAGAAAAATAACTCCTTGCTCCTCTATTTCGTTTTGTATTGTATGGAGGATCAAGATAAATTAATTTTGCCTTATTTCTACAAATCTTATCTAATTTTTCAAACCATTTTTCACAATCTCCTTTAAAAATCCGATAGCCAATATCGGCACTGTTTTTAGGAATTCTAATAGCAGTAACTATTGGGCTTGATTTTTTATACAATGTTTAGCTGTAAAGGCTTCAATTGATAAACTTAACGCAAAATAATCCTGATTGAAGATTTTGAGGAAATAGATGGAATCTAATTTTTTAATACTTGTTTACAGAATTTGAAAATAGTCAAAATGTCTTTTTTTAATCCTTTATCATTTTTAAATTCTCGAATAATTTCAGGATCAATATTGTGTATTTTTTCAGATAACTCTACAAATTTTTTAGACCATGGAAATTTCGCAGTGATATATTTCCCCAAATACATATTCATAGCATCTGTAACTGTCATATCGGGGTCATTTAGAAATTTATTAAGAATTTGTGGATCCTCTGCAATTTTATTAAAATGATATAATCCTCCCTTCAGTGCGACAGATGGAATGCGTGCTTTTTGGTTTCCATGAGGAGTTATCAATTCAAAAAATTCTCTTTTACCTGTTCTTGTTGAAAAAAATCTTTTTTTGACTGCATCACTGGCTCTTTGGAAATAAGTATATTTTCTTGGATCTGGATTAAGTTTTTTATTTTTGAGATAATCCCCATATTCTTTGTATAATCCAAAACTTCGATACTCCCTTTCTACAAATCCTTTTGTTTTAGACATCATTTTTGCAATCTCTTTAGAATCAAGCCCTTCACGAAATAACTTATCAATAATAAATGCAACATTGAATGGTCCCCAATCTTTTTTTCCAGTTTGTAAAAGAACTTTAACTGCATCAATATCGTTTTTGGGAGTATTTGAAGGAATTATGTTTGCTAATATTTGATCATAAGAAATTCCTTTTGGAGGTTTTATTCGATCATCATTACTTAGTATTCTTAATGCAACAACTCGTCTACTGCCCTCGATTACACCATATTTTGAATTAGGTAATTGTACAACCCAAATTGGATCAATTACTCCTTGATTTTTTATGGACATGAAAATATCTTTAAGATCATCTTGTATGATTTTCTGGATTTTATCTTCATCCCATTTGGATTTTCCAGTCTGGGTTAATTGATCATTGTATCTAGGATTTACAAGATCTAATTCTATTTTACTCACTGGGATTTTTTTTTGGTTTTGAATTAAATTTTTTAGTGCCATTATTCACTCACATTTTTATTATTTTCAAATGGTTTAAGTAAATTTTTTAGTTCACGATAAAAATATTTGAAAGATTTATTATTTGATACAGCACGACCTGTATCAAAATCTTCCGATATCTCCACCATGATCCTAGTATGTAGGGAACTTCTACCAATTAGCTGATTAAATTTGATTTTATCTATAGTTTCAGAATGATTCCCTTGAGGTTGAAATAATGAAGTAGGTGCACCAGCAGCATACCAGCTCTCAATTGATTTTTTTACTACAATCACATTTTCAAATTCTATGTCATATTCTTTGGAACGTTGTTTTTTCCTTTCTGTAATTGAGGTATAATTATCCATATCTGTAATCAAGATACATGGCTCTTTCTTCTCTTTTAATATTTTGATGTGTTCTTTAACCAAATTAGAATCAGAATTCACAAATTTGTATAATTTAGAAGTGTATTGTGAATAACATTTCTTTAACACTACACCCAATAATCGTACATCATCTGGACCCTCCACAAAAACATGCATTTGCAAATCCTGTAAATCACCCTAGCATATTTTGCGTCATAAGATATTTCATAGACATTACTTTTTTGAATTTTTTAAGTTCTTCATCATTTATGGGTTTAATTACATTAGAATCTCCCTCGGTGTTTCTACTTACAATTAGAATATTTTCAAGTTTAATATGATCAAGAATATTTGTATTATGAGTTGTAACAATTATTTGATTTTCTTCAGATGCATCATCAAACAATTGTACCAAATTAGATAAAATCCCAGGATGTATATTTCTTTCAGGCTCTTCAATAAATGTAAGATGATTGTTCTGTAAGAATAAAACAATGGTTAATGCAATAACATTTACTGTTCCATCAGAAACATAAATCGCAGGCATTTTTTTTGAATTATATGTTTCATTGAGATTAAATCTTAAAGAGCCATCAGTTGTACGTTCTATTGAAATGGATTTGAAGAAAGGTAACATATCATGAACATATCTTGTTAATGTTTTTCTTTTTTTAGGATCTTGGTTTATTTGATTAAGAATAAATGATAGATTAGACCCATTATAGTGTAAATCTGTTCCACTTCTAAAACCGCTAGGTGATTTTAATGATCTTGGATCAAAATCATAAATTCCCATAGTGTTAAGAAAATCATACCAGTTTTTTACCATGAATCCAAAAAGTTTTGCTTCTAGCAATAGTTGTTTATCCGTCAAAGGAGAAAATTCAAAAATTTCATACTGTCTTTGTAATATAGAACCTGCGGTTGATGGAAAATCATATTTTTGTTTGATATCTTTTCCATGTTTTGAAAAAATGATATTTCCCGATAATATTTTATTTTGAGATTCATCTTCAAATGAACCTGATATGATTAACTCATCTTTGATTATTTTGTAATTTGAATTTTTGAAAAATTGCAGAGCAAATTTGTATACAATTTTTTTGGTAGTGACTACAATTGCATAGTCTCCACGAGGATGTATTCGTTCTACTTCGTTTGGTTCATCAGAAACAAAATGAATTTCCATTTTTAAAGTCATGTCTTTAGATGAAAAATTTCGTAGGTATTCACTTCCTCCTTGATAAGAAATAGCATCATCAAGTCCATCAGTAACGATATCTTTTAAAAATGAAAAAATTTGTTTGAAATTTGACTTTCCAGAGGCATTTTGTCCTACTATTACATTCAGTTTTTCAAGTTCTAGATCTAAATCTCTAAAATTTTTGAAATTATGTATCTTAATCCTTTGTATTCTAAAATTAGAAGTCATGACATTTCATACTAACAATAATGCTATAAATTTTGATTTTTTAGTGGAGTCCTACCTTGAAATCTTATGACTAGAGTATTATGCTCACAAATTACCCTTATCTGATTTTATTTTAACAAAATTATGATATTCAAAGTTCAACCCAATAATATCGTATTCTTCTTGTTTTCATATTTATCTAGAAATATTGGATGTAAGAATAATTGAATTTTTAAAATTATGTTTTCATATACATTAGAATTTAATATTGAAAATATTTTTTTGATAGATATTAGATCAAATTTCAAATAAAATAGGCACGTTGGCCCCGAAACTTATGACTTATTTGTCTATATATTTTGAATACCCCACTTATGATCATAGATTGAAAGGTGAACGTATGCTTGAATCACACGCATTCTTTTCAAAAATGGTGGATGAATTAGTAGAATTTTCTGAATATGATCCAGAATTGGCAGATGGAATAAAATGGTTAGATGATCAGGCACAAAAAAAAGGTATCACATTTTATGATATGGTCTTTGAAGTGCTCTACAAACACGATGTTAACTCTAAAGCAAAAGAGTGGCTAAGTACAAGAAACTAAAAATTATTTTCTCAAGTCCAGGGTTTTATATTCACAACCTTCAGGTCCACAATATTTTCCAACATAGACTGCTTTTGGTCTATACAGTGCAGGCTTTGGTGCTGCTTCTGCAAATTTTTCTTCTATGATATGTGCTGCCCATCCTACAACTCTTGAAATTGCAAAGATTGGTGTGTTAAGATCAACTGGAATTTTTAACATGTAATAAAGTGAAGCACTATACAAATCCACATTTGGATAAATATCCTTTCCTTTCTGTTTTTTCATCTCTTCAATGGTAGTAGTTTCAACTTTTTCTGTAATGGCATACCATGGCTCTTTAGTTTTATCTGCAAGCTTTCTTGATAATTCTTTTAGAACTTGTGCACGTGGATCATATGTTTTGTAAACTGCATGACCCATTCCCATAATTCTCTCACCTTTTGACATTTTGTCTTTAATCCAATCTTCAACTTTATCAATAGATCCTATCTCTAAGAGCATTTTCATTACTTCTGTATTTGCCCCTCCATGAAGTTCCCCACTTAATGCACCAATAGCTGCACTTGATGCTGAAAACATATGTGCTCTAGTTGATGCTACTTGTCTTGCGGTAAATGTTGATGCATTAAATGTATGATCCGCATGAAGAATTAAACAAACATCAAAAATCTTTTCAACTTCTGGATCTGGTTTCTCACCAAACATCATGTAAAGAAAATTTGCAGCATGACTAAGTGTAGGATCAGGATCTACAATTTCTAGACCGTCTCTGAGTCTTTGCCAGCTAGCAATAATTGTAGGAACCTTTGCAATCAAACTAATTGCTTTATCATAACTTGCATCTTTGTTTGAAAACTCTTCATCATAATATCCTGCAAGGGCTGCAACAAATGCTTGAAGCATATCCATAGGATCTGCATCTTTTCTCCAATTTCCCATGTTTTTTTGCATTTGTTTGGGAATGTATCTTGCCTCTACAAGTTTTGCATTAAATTCATCTAATTGTTGTTGAGTTGGTAGGTTATCATACAGAAGCAAATATGCTGTCTCTTCAAATGTAGAATTTTCTGTAAGATCTAAAATATCATAACCACGATAAATGAGCTTGCCTTTCTCACCATCAATATGGGAAATTTTGGTATCTGCAACTTCAATTCCTCTAAGCCCAATATTTTTGGTTTCCATACTGAGCCTAGGATAAAATCTTCTATTATATATTCGCAAGAATTGTGTCTATGAAGTTTAGTAATTAGTCTAATATGCTAACTTTGGCTCATAAAAGAGAATTTTTAATTTAAAATTAAATGACTCCACTTGAGCGAAAACATTTGCAAAAATTAGATGAATTAATTCTAAATTCCTCCCCTGAGCAATTAGAAAAAATTCAAGAAATAGACCATCAAACCCAATTAGAGGGGGTTTCATTTTATGATGTATATGTTGATTCAAGCTCTTTAGTTAATCCTAGCATCAAAAAATCTGCCAAAGAATCACAATAATCATTCTTCATTTAAATGAGGGAATATAATTTTTTTAAAATATATTGGCATTAACTAAAACTAAAAAATCTGCATCAAAAAAATCTCCAAAAAAGACTAGCAAAAAATCTGGTAGTAAAAACACACAAAAAACTACAAAAAAGACAAGCTCTGCCAAAGTTTCAAAAAAATCTGCATCAAAAAAATCTACTATTAAACGAACCAAGGTAATTTGTATTTCCCATAAAGAAGATGCTGATGGAATTAGTTCTGCAGCATTGATAAGACAAGCTTTTGGTGGTGATGCAATTCTTGTTGACTATCCTGGACAAATGGAGGCATTACATCAAGTTGTATCTGATGAAAAATTAAAATCCTTATACATTTGTGATTTGGGATTAAGCAAAAAAACTCAAGATGAGTTTATTGATATCATGACTACTTTGAGAAAAAATAAAGTAAGTGTTACCTACATTGATCATCATGATATTGATCCAAATGTTGTAAAATCATTACAGAAAATCAAAGTTAAAGTAATTCATAATATCAATGAGTGTTCTGCAGTTTTAGTTTACAATGCATTTAAATCTAAATTAAATGATCATGCAACTTTTGTTGCAACATGTGCTGCAATTACTGATTATATGGAAGATAGGCCTATAGGTTCTAAATTATTGCAAATCTATGACAGACAATTTGCATTAATTAGTGCAACGGTGCTTACTTACAATATAGTTGGCCATCAAAAAGAACCTGACTATTTGTTGTATTTGGTTGAAGAATTAGCAGACTCTAAATTCCCACATGAAATTCCAAACACCTTTGAATTTGCACAAATTCAAGTTGAAAAATTATCTCAAATGATTGCCAAAGTCAAGAAAGGAATGAAAACCATGAAAAATCTTGGATATATGGAAATTTTAGATGCTGGTGCTAGCGGGGCAGTCAATTTTGTAATGGGTTTATCTGGAAAAAATGTTGGCGTTGCATACAAAGAAAGAGTTGATCATGGTATCTATGCTGTATCTGTTAGAGGTTCGAAAGATTGTAATGTTCACTTGGGAAAAATTGTTAATGTTTTAGCAACTGAGCTCGGTGGTTCTGGTGGGGGTCATGACAAAGCATGTGGTGCAGTCATCCCAAAACCAAAAATTAAAAAATTCATTACTGAACTAAACAAGAAACTTAAATGATTTTTAAACATTAATTGATTTTAATAGAGAATGCACAAAATTCTCCTTTACTTTTACTGAAAAATTTTGCAATTTTTGCCATAAGTCCATACTTTTGGTCTCTCCATTTTACAGCATCTTTAGTTTCTTCATCATTTAGAATTGTAGCAATTCCTGCAACTTGCTCTCCTGTAATTTTTCCTTTAATTGTACAAGTTGCAATTTTCACTTGATTATTGTTTTTTAGACGTTTCACTTTGCCTGTTTGACTTCTTGTAACTACATAGATTAAGTCATTTTTTATCACAAACCATACTGGAGTATTTATCGGTTGATTGTTTTTTCTATATGTCTCAAGTGAAATATATTTCTGAGATTTTATTTCATCCAAATATGTCATTGTGCTTTTAGAATATTTCCTGCCGTAAATTTCTAGTATTTTGGTAAAATACTAAGTTTTGATTTTGCTGAAAATATGATGATTGTAAATACTGAAACTACTAAAACCAGTGATGCAATAACTCCAAACTCTGGAATTACCACTCCGTCTTTGATTTCAACTTTGACTGTTTTTTTGTATTCTGATGCAGCTCCTTGGTTAGCGGTAATTGTGTACATTCCATCCTCATTCCATAGTGGTCCCCCTGTTTTAATATCTACATTGAAATTTCCTTGTGGCCCTGGTGAAACTTGGTTGATTGTAATGATATTTCCTGAAGGTGATTTTACAACTAGTGTTATATCTGAACCTCTAACACTGGTGTTTCCTGTAATTTTGATAACATCTGATCCGTTAATTGCATCAGCTGAAATTGTTAATCCACTTGATGGTGTTGTTGGTTGGCTAGGTGTTTCTCCACCAATTATTGATTCATTGCTTTCTGGGGCATTTGGATTTCTAGGAATTTTTTCTGCAGTTACTGTAAATTGTGTAGTTGCAGTTTTTTCTGTATCTTTATGGCTTGCAGTAACTGTGTAAGTTCCTGCCATGAAACTTGGAATTGTTGGTTTTACTAATTCCCTAAATTCTCCATTATTGCCAATTGAGACTGGAATTTTGTAAACAACTTTGCCATTTGGATCCGTTACTGTAACTGTAACTGGTAAGTAATCAGAGACTCCTGAAATTGTTCCAATAACAAAGACTGAATCTAATGATTTGATATTTTGAGATGATACCCCAACTTCAATTGAGGGCTCTGCAAATGCTGCAGTAGATACAAATGAAATTGCAATTAATACCATTAAGATAGTCTTAGACACTATTTTTCTTAATTTCTTTTTGTATATTAACTATGTTTTTGGAACAGTCGTAATTCACTTCCTTTTTTATATTGATAAATCTTGATTATGCTACTTCGATTATTGCGTCTATTTCTGTCATGGAATTTAGAGGTAAATTAGCTACTCCCAGTGCAATTCTTGAATGCTTTCCTTTATCTCCAAATAATTCAAAAAATAAATCCGAAGCTGCATTGATCACTTTGGGATGCTGTGAGAATTCAGGCGTAGAATTTACAAATCCTGACAACCTGACTATTTTTGAAACATTGTTCAGACTTCCTAACTCTCTTTTGATTTGAGCTAAAATGTTAATGGCACACATCTTTGCAGATTTTTGTGCAGTCTCTATGTTTTCTTCTGAGACTTTGCCTGTGAAGATTACTCTGCCATCTTGCATTGGAATCTGTCCTGAGATAAAGAGCAAATTTCCAGTTCTGATTGCAGGAATATACGAACCTGCAGGTGTGGGTGGATTTGGTAATGTAATTCCAAGTGATTCAAGTTTTTCTTCAATCAAGACTATGATGCTTTATTTTAGTCTGATTTTAGTATTTACAAATCAAATAAAATGAATTGTCAAATAAAAAATTAACAGAAGATCTTGTATATCGGAAAAATTTGTAATTATTTGTCACTAGAGGCATTTTATGATGAGGATCTAGTAAATGTCGCTAGTGGCAACATTTTAGATTTTCAAATAACCTTCTTTTGGTATCCTACTGCTAAAGTCTCTTTGTAATAATATTCTCTCTTGTGTTTTTCTACCTTCAAGTAATCTGTGATTAATCTCATCCATAAACTCATTAATTTGTTTGAAACATTTAGATAATTCTTTTTTCAATTCACTATCATCGCTGTTTTCTCTAGTCCATAGAATTGATGATGCTATTTCAAACATACTAGTCATGCTAGCTAATAATGACTCGTATTCGGATTTTGTATATTTACTAAATTTGTATGAAGTAAGATCAATGGATATGTCTAAAAATATTTTTTTACTCTCTAAATTTTTTATTGATGAATTTATTCTAGATTCAAAGGTAAAAATTGCGTTGTTGATAAATCCAATATGGTCTTCAACTGAATAATGATAGTATTTTTCATAGTATGCATCATTTTTGTAACCGTATTTCTTTATGTGACCAAGTAACTCCATTTTTTTTAAAATTTCTTTAAGTTTAGTTCTGTTGAATCTTTTTTTATTATTTAGACAGGTTTTCCACAAATCTCCAAAATAGTTTTTCTCATCATTCATGCATTCTAGAATATAATTAATTGAGATCATTTGCATGGGCTCTATTTTAATTGGAATTATTTATTGGTGGTGAACCTAAAATTTTGCCTTGTTAGACGCCTGTGATTGGTTTTAGATTAGGAAAGCTGAGTATTTTGTACAAGTTTCTTACCTGTTAATGTAATGAATACTATATTGATAATTTGATTTAGAGCAAAATGCTATACCATGATGAAGAATTAAATGAAGAGCAATTGAAAAAATGTTTTGAAAAATTTGATGCTAAAACAATTGAAATGATACAGTTAGAGTATGACCATGACTAATATTGAAATTATAGCCAACAAGGTATCTGAGTTTATTGCAAAAAATCTGAGAGGTAATACTCCATTTCAGAATACTGCTGAGCTAATTGCATATATTGCATATAAAGAATCAAGAAAAAAGATTGAAAAATAATCTTTTTCAGTTTTAGATTCTAACTCTTACTAATTTTGATGTGAACTCGCTCCCCTTTTGAGGGATTATCCTGAAATACAGTTCTTGTCTTATAGCCTTGTTTTTGGAGACATCCATCTAAAATAGAGACCCATGGAAGTGAATGTCCACTATTTAGTTTTGATTCTACTGTGATGTTTTTTGTATTTGCCTCAAAGTTGACATGTCCTGAACACGTAATTTGTATAATTGCATCTATCATCTCAATAATATCATCTAATGATTTTGATTTTAATGAAATTCCATTCTTCTCTAATAGCTTAAACAAGTCATTTTCTGATTTTTTTGAAATCATGGAAGAATTGAGAATGTATGGTAATCCTAACTCGTTTACAGTTTTGATTATTTTGTAAATTTCTTGGGCTTCTGTTTTTGTCATGTCAGCTAGTGCTTTTGTTTTAACTGCATTCTTCCAAATAGTTGAGAATATTTTTTCTTGGTTTGCCCCTAGGATATCTGTTGATGAGAAAATTGCCCCTTTGCCATTGTCATTATTTACCATTAGTAATTCAGCCTCATCAAAAATAAAACAATTCTGTGTAATCTCTGATGAACGAATTTCAACACCCTCTGGAATTATTCTATATGCTTCTGAGCAAATCTGTGATGGTGATACTAGTACTTTGACTTCAAGATTTCTGCGAAGAACTGACAATAGTTGTTCCTTACATTCTGCTAGTAGTCCAAACCCCCATTGATCAGCCATAATTTTGATTGAAGATTTTGAACCATCAATCATTGTTTGTAGCTGAGCTAAGACATTATTTGCCCCAACATGAAAATATCTTTTCTCTTCAGAACCTCTAGTTTTTCTACTCTCCTCACTCGCTTTCTTTAGATTTGATACTAGGGAGTTCATGGCATTAACTTTGTTAATTTGTTCATGAATTATTCCATCAAATGCATCTTCTGGCGCAATTGCTGTACACATTATTGGTTTGCTTTTTGAAATAATTGCCAGTTTCTTATTTTCTAATTTTAATAACGTTGGATAGATTTTTGTTCTTGGAATCTCCGAATAATATGCCAATTCACTTGCAGAAATCGTTCCTTTTGAAATTAATGCTACGTATGCTTGTGCTTCATATTTGCTCAAGCCAAATTCTTCCAAACTTACCGTTAAAGCATGCTCATTGACCATAAATTTACTTGATTTGTTATTAGGTAAAATTGAGAGCTAAATTCCTTTATACAAATACTCAAAAAAAATCAAAATTGTATCTGTTGGTGGGTGTAACTGTAGTTACTAAATTACTTGAGACAATGACCTCAAATACAAAATCTATCATCCAGTGTTGATATGTTGGTTAATTGTAATTCATTAGAGATTGAAAATATCTCTCACTCTGTAACTCTAGTCCCAAGATTGGATTATTCTATTAATCTATTATCTCAAAATCTTGAAATTTTAAAAGAAAAACGACAAGAGGTAAAGAAACAAAATCAAATTTTACTAGAAGACTATGAACATGACGATAAAACACACCTCAAATCATTAGATCTTGAACAAACTGTTTTATTTTGCTTTGAGACACTCCTTCAAATCAAAAAACAGGTAAGCATGATATCTGGTGTTAATACTATTCCTGAGGTATTGCCACCAATAATTCCGATGATTCGTACTGTTAGCGCTAAATTATATGACATTTTCCCAAACTGTAGCCAGAAACTATCTGAATTATCTGTACATTTGGGTAGTATTGTATTGGATTCAGCTGCTCTTACAAAGGCAAGATTTGATTTTAGTCGCTCAAATGAGGAATCATCAATTTTTCTTGATGAAGTAAAATTGATTGTAGACTCTAAATTAAGAAAGCAGTACCCTAATCTTGATTTTTCAAAATAATGCAATACTTGACTTTACTTAACTCTAAACGTGATTTTACAAAAGATATTGAGCGTATACGAACAATCTCTGCTAAAATTGACAAAAAATTAACCGAAATAAAATCTCCTGATGATAAAACCATTGATAGTTTATCCTTTGAAGAGTTACAGGATTTAGATAAAATTGTAGGAATTGCTGATTTTCTTTTATGCAAATATTCTGATAAAAAGGAAATGCGCTCAATTCTCAAGCATTTTGTATCTATTATATCAGAGGCGTCCACCTCCATATCTGATTTTGATGATGAAATTTCTGAACTAATTCTATCAGCTGAAGATTCTATTAACAAAGTAAAAGATATGCATACTACCCTATCTGATAAATCCGATTTCAAAAAGAATTATCGTAACGGACCTGATTATGATGAACAAGAAACAAGTGCAATTAATTTAACCAATTTTGCGACAGAGATTAACACAGTAGGATACCAACAAAATCATCAAGGACATACTGCGTAGGTAATTGAGATGAGTTTAGCCCCCCAAGAATTAGAAAATACAGCCAGCAAATATGCTTCTGAGGCTATAAAATTTGATTCTCAAGGTGCTCGTGGAATGGCAATTACACACTATCAACATGCAATAGATGCCTTGGTAAAACTATTACAACTCTACCCTACAAGCAAACTAAATCAAATATACAAAGAACGTTGCAACTCTTATCATAATAGAATTAATGCCTTACAGCAGGCTCACGGTGTAGAACCTGCAGTTGATCCAAAAGCTACAGAAGAAGAACAAAAAGCATCAGTTCAGAGACAAGAAGATGAGAATGACTTTGAAGAACTGCTAATGAAAGAAAAACCAGACGTTACTTGGGATCAAGTAATTGGTTTGGATGAAGCAAAGAGTGCATTACGTGAATCAATTGTTTATCCTACTAAACGACCAGATCTTTTCCCACTAGGTTGGCCTAAAGGAATGTTACTCTATGGACCACCAGGTACTGGAAAAACAATGCTTGCAGCTGCCACCGCAAATGAAATGGATGGGTATTTCATTAATGTAGATGCATCATCTATGATGAGCAAATGGTTAGGTGAGGCAGAAAAGAATGTGTCAAAATTATTTTCAATGGCAAGACAATATGCTGAAAAAGAAGGAAAACCTGTTATCTTATTTGTTGATGAAGTTGATTCTCTACTTGGCTCCAGAAACAGTGAAGTCGGTGGAGAGGTCAGAACCAAAAATCAATTCTTAACTGAAATGGATGGTGTAAATGGAAAAGGAAAAGATTTGATGCTTTATGTAATTGGTGCTACAAACAAACCATGGAGTCTTGATTGGCCTTTCTTGAGAAGATTCCAAAAGAGAATCTATGTATCTCTTCCTACACAAGAAGCTAGACAAAATTTGTTTGAGCAATATACTAAACCTCTAAGAAAAGATTTGAGAGTTAATCCTGCTGAATTAGCAAAACTATTTGATGGATACAGTGCAAGTGATATCAAAGATATCTGTCAAGCAGCACAAATCAAAACAGTACATGAAATTTTTAATGCCCCTGATTATCATGAGCCAGTAGAAGGTGAAACTCCAGTTCAACCAAGAGAATTGACCACCTCTGATTTCAAAGATATTATGGCAAGAAGAAAACCAAGTGTTTCATTAGAAATGATTCGTGCATATCACAAATGGAGCGAAGAGTTCCAAGCACTATAAGAAATAATTTGCGATCAGATTTTTTCATTTTTTATCCTCACAAAACTTAAATTCATATTAAATCGGACTTTACGAGGGTCACAATTACTACAAAGAAATCAAGCCACGCAAAAAAGTTTGGAAAACTGATTTTTGATGATGGTACTGTTCTTGATGGTGAAGGTTTTGGGTATTCTACTACTGTTTTTGGTGAAATTGTATTTAATACGGGAATGGTGGGCTATACTGAAGCACTTACTGATCCATCATATAATGGTCAAATTCTTACTCTGACATACCCTCTTGTTGGAAATTACGGTGTTCCAGATCCCTCAATAGTTGATAAGGATGGTATCCCTAAATTCTTTGAATCTGATAAAATACAAATTCGTGGATTGGTTGTTCATGAGTTATCTCTGACTGCAAGTCATTGGAATCTATCAATGACTCTTGATGAATGGATGTATAATGAAAAAATACCTGGAATCTCAGGAATTGATACTAGGGAGATAACCAAGAAACTTAGATCAAGTGGTGTTATGATGGCAGCACTTGTTGTCTCTGATTCAGAAATTAATGTAGAACATGTCAAAAAGGAATTGTCCTCTGCAACCCACTACAATTCCGAACAATTCATGGATATAGTATCTACTAAAGAAGAACGAGTTTATGGCGATGGTGATAAACTAGTTGTTGTAGTTGATACTGGTGCAAAAAATGCAATCTTGAGAAATGTTCGCGAACTAGGTTACAAAGCAATCTTACTTCCATGGAATACTCCTTATGAGAAAATAATGTCTTACAAACCTCATGGGGTAGTACTTAGTAGTGGTCCAGGTGATCCACAAAAATGTCCTGATACAATTGACACTGCTAAAAAATTAATTGAAAATAATGTTCCAACACTTGGAATTTGTTTAGGTGCACAAATAATTGGAATTGCAGGAAACACTGAAACTTACAAATTAAAATATGGACATCGTGGACAAAACAAACCATGTGTTAATTTAGATAATAATCAAGTATATGTTACTAGTCAGAATCATGGTTACGGAATCAAACCTGAATCATTAGAAAAATCTGATTTTAAATTATGGTTTACAAATGCAGATGATAAAACAGTTGAAGGAATCAAACACAAAAAACAAAAATGTGTTGCAGTACAATTTCATCCCGAAGCTGCACCTGGTCCTTATGATTGCAAATTCATCTTTGAAGAATTAAAGCGACTTATGGAGAATTGAAAAATTGCCACTAAATGAATCGTTAAAGAAAATAATTGTACTGGGAAGTGGGGCAATTAAAATCGGTGAAGCTGGAGAATTTGATTATTCTGGAAGTCAATGTCTTAAAGCAATTCGTGAAGATGGACTAAAAACTGTTTTAATCAATCCAAATATTGCTACAATTCAAACTGATACTAGATTTGCAGATCAGGTGTATCTCCTTCCTGTAAATCCAGATTATGTTGAATCAATTATTGAAAAAGAAAGACCTGATGGAATAATGCTAGCATATGGTGGACAGACTGCTCTTAATTGTGGCGTAAAACTTGATGAAGCTGGAATTTTACAAAAATATGGCGTTAAGGTTCTAGGTACACAAGTTACTGGAATTCAGCGAACCGAAGATAGACAGCTATTCAAGGATTCTATGAAAGAATGTGATGTTCCGGTTCTAAAGAGTAAAACTGTTACAAACTTTGATGATGCAAAAAAGGCTGCTGAAGAACTAAACTATCCTGTAATTGTGCGTGTTGCGTACACACTTGGAGGTCGCGGAGGCGGGGTAGCTTACAATGAAATTGAACTTCATGAGATTGTTGAGAGGGGATTTAAAGCCAGTTTAGTAGGCCAAGTCTTAATTGAGGAATACATTGGACATTGGAAGCAAATCGAATATGAGGTAATGCAAGATTATGATGGAAATAATGTAATTGTATGTAATATGGAAAATGTTCTTTCTATGAAAGCTCATACTGGTGATAACATTGTAGTTGCACCATCGCAAACAATTGATAATCATGAATATCATATGTTGCGTTCTGCTGCACTGCGAGCTACAAAACATGTGGGTATTGTTGGTGAGTGCAATATTCAGTATGCTCTTGATCCAGAATCTGACAGATACGTTGCAATCGAAATAAACCCTAGACTATCACGTTCATCTGCACTTGCAAGTAAAGCAACTGGCTATCCTCTTGCTTACATGTCTGCAAAGATTGGCTTAGGATACAACTTATCAGAACTTGTTAACAGAATAACAAAAAGCACAACTGCTTGCTTTGAACCCTCTCTAGATTATATTGTTTGTAAACATCCAAGATGGGATTTTGAAAAATTCGAGCTTGTAAATAGAAGATTAGGACCAACCATGAAATCTGTTGGTGAAGTTATGGCCGTTGGTAGATCATTTGAGGAATCTCTTCAAAAAGCTATACGTATGTTAGATATTGGAAATGACGGACTAGTCTTAAATCGTGTTACTGAAAAAACATACAATGAAGAAGAAATAGAAAATAAATTATCTCATCAGGATGATCATATTTTGTATAATGTTGCAATTGCATTAAAGATGGGAATTTCAGTTGAAAGAATTTACAAACTATCTAGTATTGATCCGTGGTTTATTGAAAAAATAAAAAACATTGTTAATGTTGAATCAAAATTACAAAAATCAGAACTTGATACTTCACTTTTCTGGGAATCTAAAAAAATGGGGTTTTCTGATAAGCAAATTGCAAAGGCCACAACCAAAAACCCTGATGAAATACGTGATTTACGCAAGAAATTAGGTGTGATTCCATCAGTAAAACAAATCGATACCCTAGCTGCTGAATGGCCCGCAGTCACAAATTATCTCTATCTTACTTATGGGGGATATTCCAATGATATTGAAGTTCCAGCAGATGAAAAAGGGGTTGTTGTACTAGGAGCTGGACCTTATAGAATTGGAAGTAGTGTAGAATTTGATTGGGGAACCGTAAATATGGTTTGGGGGCTGCAAGAAAATGGTGAAAAAAATGTTTCAGTAGTTAATTGCAATCCTGAAACAGTATCTACTGATTATGATATTTGTACTAGGTTATACTTTGAGGAGCTAACTCAGGAACGAATCTTGGATATTGTTGAGTTTGAAAATCCTAAAGGAATTATTACATGCGTAGGAGGACAAACTGCAAATAATCTGACTCTGGGACTTGCACAACATGGTGTGAATATTATGGGTACAAGTGCAAAGGATGTTGATAGAGCTGAAGATCGTTCAAAGTTTAGTGCAGAACTTGATAAACTTCACATCCAACAACCAAAATGGCAGGCATTTTCAAATCTTAACGAAGCAAAACTATTTGCACAAGATGTCGGTTTTCCTGTGATAGTTCGACCCTCTTATGTTTTGTCAGGTGCTGCAATGAAAGTTGTCTGGTCTCAAGATGAACTTAAAACATATGTTAAAGAAGCAACTGATGTTTCACCAGATCATCCCGTTGTAATTTCAAAGTTTATGTTAAATTCTTTGGAAGTTGATGTTGACGGAATAAGTAATGGTAAAGAAGTTGTAATTGGTGCCATAGTTGAACACATTGATAGTGCAGGTGTTCATTCTGGAGATGCAATGATGTGCATTCCTCCTTGGCGTCTTAGCAACAAAACAATTGAAACTATTAATGAATACACAAAAAAGATTGCATTAACATTTAATGTAATAGGTCCATTTAATCTACAATTTCTCGTCCACGATGATCATGTCTATGTAATTGAGCTAAATATTAGAGCGTCACGTTCAATGCCATTTGTTTCAAAACTTGTTAAATTGAATCTTATTTCCCTTGCTGCAAAGGCTATTTTGAATAAACCCCTGCCTAAAATCCCTGAAAATAAATGGCAAAAAATCCATAATTATGGAATTAAGGTTCCACAGTTTTCCTTTATGCAGCTTGAAGGAGCTGATATTGCATTGGGTGTTGAGATGCAATCTACTGGTGAGGCAGCTTGTTTTGGAAACAGTTTCTATGATGCCTTATCCAAAGGATTGACTTCTGTAGGTTACAATCTTCCAGAAACTGGAACTGCACTTGTCACTGTAGGTGGTGCTGAAAATAAAGCAAAACTTGTTTCTTCAATTGCCAAATTGAAAAACCTTGGGTTTAAAATTTTAGCAACAGAACATACAGCAGAATTCTTTGAAGAAAAAATTGGACAAATCCAAATTGTTCATAAGATATCAGAACCTGGAAGAAAACCCAATATTGCTGATCTACTCTATGAACGAAAAATTGATTTTATAATAAATATCCCAAGTACATCCACTTTGGAAAAATATGTTGGAATGTTAGATGATGAATATCAAATTCGAAGAAAATCTTTGGAGCTTGGAATTCCTGTTTTAACAACATTAGAATTGGCTGATTCTTTTGTTAAAACATTGGAGTGGTTAAAAAATAACAAAACTACCAAAGATCCAATCGAGCCATATGATGAATTTGAATAATTTTAAAAAACATAAAGACTTGTATTCTCATTAAAAATATGGCAAAAAAATTCGCTGATGATGAACTTGATGAAGTTCTAAGTAGAATTGAAAAATTTGATAATGATGGAATTAGATTTGTATATCTAAAAAATAATGTCAAGAAGAATTTTGTTAAAATAAAAATCCCCGAATTCAAATTAAAAGATATTTTGGTTTTTCTTGATGAAAATGGTCTCGTGCAGCGAATTCCCTTTGATGACAAACCAGGATTTCATGATTTAACTCTCTATAGGATTTCTGAGAAAGGGCGCTCTTTGCTTGAAAAATTCACAAGGACCCCAAATGATGATTGGAATCAAAACACTTACTCTGCAAATGTTACTTGCAGTAATTGTGGTTATTTTTATGAAATTCAAGTTGTTTATTCTGAAACTGTGAAAGTATGGGCAAAATCACAAAGATGTCCTAATTGTGCCCATAAAGGAACCTTTGTTACAAAAATAAGTTAAATTACATTTTCAATCATTGATTCGTTTCCAATAATTGATCCATCTAATGTAATTATTTTTGCAGATGATGCTGTCTTGATTCTATCTATTATTGGTGAAATTGATTTTTTGTATTTTTTTCTATGTGTCGCATAAAAGTACTTGTTAAATGATGGAATAATTGTAATTTCCAATTCTCCAGATTTGTTTGGAAATATTTTCTCTTTTTCAGTTTTTATGGTTAACCACACTCTTTGTCCGTTCATTACTGAGTCTTTTTGAAAAAACACAGGGTGTAAATGCCCCATGATAATTTTATCCACATGGGAAAAATTCTCTGAAGGCATTGTATGACCATGCGTTAACAAAATATTCTCTTCTACCATTCCCGTAGAACTAATCATGGAAATATTCTCTGGAACCAATCTCTGAATATTTGCATCATGATTTCCTGGAATTAGTATTACATCACATTTTTTGCTAATTTCTTTGAAAAACATTGGAACTTCATCCCATTCATTTCTTGAGATATTTTTTACACTTGATTTTACATCTCCTAATAAAATTATGGAGTCTGGTTTTTCATTATCGATTATTTCTGAAATCTCTTTAATTGTTTCTTTAATTGTGGAATTTTTACCAATGAAAATCTCATTTGATGCCATGCTACTCTCAAATCCAATATGGATGTCTGTTATGACTAGATTCTTTTTTTTACCCTCCAAAATCAATGCAGGTTTTGATGGTATGATTCTTGAATGCAGCATCAAAGTTATACTAAAGATATCTGATTAAATCCTTATGAACAAAGATTTTGATAGACTAGAATCAATCGTATCTGAAAAGCGTGTAAAAATTCACACTTTTGAGCCTAGTCAACGAAAAATTTGGACTGTCGTTGGTAAAGGGGAAGAGTATTGGATTGATCCTGAAAATAATTTTTGTTCATGTCCTGGATTCTATTTTGGAGTGATTAATGGGAAAAAAACTTGCTATCATTTAGAATCTGCAAAGCTAGCACAGAGTCAAAATCAAACCGAGGAAATTATTTTCTCAGATGAAGAATTTTCTGATTTTGTTTCAGGATTAATTTCAGATTTGTAGTAAATTATTCGAATGTGTTAATAACTAGAACCTATATGCAAAATTATGAATGATGACCAACAAAATTCTGAAATAGAAAAAATTGCAAATCTTATGGTACATGATAATATTTCTCCTGATGAACAAGATGCTGAAAAACTAGAGAAATACAAAAATCTAATCAAAGAAGATTGTAATGTCGATGATGAAGAAGCAATGAAGTTAGTTTATGAGACTTTGTTGTTTAGAAAATTAAAAAATTCTGATTCTGGTGATCTGTTAAACAAAGGAACTGAATTTGGTGCTGGATTTAGTTAGTTCTTAAAGTTGAACTGTATCAATATCGTCTTTTGAAACACCTTTCCAGAGTCCGATCATTCCTTCTGGTTCAACTTGTTCAACTTTAGTAATTTGTTGAATTTTGATGTGATCTGGATTTGGTGGCATCCATAACATTGCCATATAATCTCCCACATTTCCTACTTTGTTAGGTAATGCCATGATGATTCTCTCATTAGAAAATCCCTTTGTAGTCAGTGCATTTGTTGCCTTTTCTTTTAGATCCATTCTTCCATGAAGAAATAGATAGATATCTTTCTGAGTGTCAATTTCTGCCATGAGTTCACTGATTTTTTTGAGTAAATCAATCTTTCTTGCTAAATGCCTGCCAAAAAGGGTTAAATTAGAATGCAGAAAAATTTTAACTGTGAAAATCTTCACTGTTGGTAGCAAATCCTTTGTCACTAGTTTTCAATTAGCTGGTGTTCCAGGAGTAATTTCTGAAACTCCGCAAAAAGCACTTGATGAAATCAGGAAATTAACTGATGATTCAGATGTTGGATTGGTTCTAGTTAGTGATGATATTACAGAATCCATAAATGACGAATTAACAGAGCTCAGAGCAGAAAAATCAACTCTGGTTTTTGCATTGCCTGCTACTGGAAGTGAAAAAACTGAAGTTGATTATAGATTAATGCTCAAGAAGATTCTTGGAGTCTAATTGCTTTAATCTACTTATAATCAATCATTTATTGTCATTCCATGAAAACAGCTTTTGTAAAAGAGCCATCAAAAATTTCTATAGATGAAACAGAAAAACCTGTCTTAGGGAATGGTGATATTTTAGTTCAAATGCAAGCTTGTGGTATTTGTGGCTCTGATCTAGAAAAAGTATTTGGACAATATGGTCAACCATCAATGCGTTTGGGACATGAACCCGCAGGTATTGTTATTGATGTTGGTTCTGGTGTTACTGAATTCAAAAAAGGTGATAGGGTATTTACTCATCATCATGTTCCATGTTATGATTGTCATTTTTGTAAACATGGAAACGAAACTATGTGTAAAAAATATTATGAAACAAACCTTTCTCCTTGTGGATTATCTGAAGAGTATGTTGTTCCAGCATGGAATGTGTCTCATGGTGGTGTTCTAAAAATTTCAGATTCGTTAAGTTTTCAAGAAGCTGCGATGATTGAACCATTGGCATGCTGTGTTCGTGCTTGGACAAAGTTTTCTTATCGCGAAAATGATTCTGTTGCTATTTTTGGTGTGGGTCCTACAGGCATGATGCATGTGATGTTAGCTCATGCAAAGAAATTTTCAAAAATATTTTGTTTGGATGTAAATGAGTTTAGGCTTAATTTTGCTAAAAAATTCAATATCACTGATTCTATTAATTCAAAAGATGATTCAAGGAAACAAAAAATACTGGAACAAACAGCTGGGGAAGGAGTAGATGTTGCTATTATTGCTACTAGTAGTCTAAAGGCTTTAGATGATGCTATAGATATTGTTAGAAAAGGTGGGGCAATCATGATGTTTGGTGTTCCTTCAAAAGGTGCATCATTGAAACTTGATATGAGTAAAATCTATTCTAAAGAAATTACACTTGTAACAAGTTATGCTGCTTCTGATCAAGACACAAAATCCGCATTGGATCTAATTGAGAGTTCTCAGATTGATGTGAAACAACTAATCACTCACACTTACAATATTGACGATTCACAAAAAGCATTTGATCATGCACGCACCGGTGATAATGCAATGAAAATAATTATCACAAAATAAAAAGGCTTAAGAAAGGTATTTCTATTCTTTCAAAATCGAAGAGATATGGATTGGGGATTAGAAAATAGACTTGCAAGCATCATAAAACCACAAAATAATCGAGCTTTGATGCTTGCAGTTGATCATGGATATTTTCTAGGGCCTACTGAAAAATTAGAAAATCCAAAAAAAGTAATTGGGCCATTATTGAAACACTGTGACTCTTTGATGCTTACACGAGGTGTTCAAAGAACTTGTGTTTCTGCAACAACTAGTACTCCAATGGTTTTGAGAGTTTCTGGTGGTTCAAGTATTATAGGTGATGATTTATCTCAAGAAGACATCACTGTATCAATTCAAGATGCAATACGACTAAACGCAAGTGCATTAGCAATGTCTATCTTTGTTGGCTCAAAATATGAGTATCAAACTATTGTGAATCTTGGAAAACTAGTAAGTGAGGCTACAAAATATGGAATTCCAGTTTTAGCAGTTACTGCAGTAGGAAAGGAGCTAGGCAAAGATGCTCGTTATCTTTCATTGGCTTGTAGAATTGCAGCTGAGCAAGGTGCACATATTGTCAAAACATACTATTGTGAAAATTTTGAAAAAGTTGTTCAATCATGTCCTGTTCCAATAATTGTTGCAGGTGGAAAGAAGATTCCTGAAAGAGATGCATTACAATTAACGTATAATTCAATCAAAGGCGGAGCCGTTGGAGTTGATATGGGACGAAATATTTGGCAATCAGAACATCCAGTTGCTATGATTAGAGCAGTGCGCTCTATTGTACATGGAAACATGAATGTGGAACAAGCATTCAATTTATACAAAAAATTGGTTAATGAAGAATCAAAATTCAAATCCAAAAATAACAAGTTCAAAAACAAACCTAATCAAAACAAATCAAACAAACCACAAAACAAACCTAATCAAAACAAATCAAACAAACCACAAAACAAACCTAATCAAAACAAATCAAACAAACCACAAAACAAACCTAATCAAAACAAATCAAACAAACCACAAAACAAACCTAAAAACTAGAGTTTCTATATTTTTGATAGATGAATGTGGGCAATTTTCCATGTTTGTTGTTTTACTAAAACAAATGTTGCCCGACCATTAATGATCATGTGTTCCCCTGTGTATGCTTTGTTATCTACTAGCATTCCTTTCTGAATTAATTCTAATGCTACAACTGCTGTATCTCCAAAAACACTAATCTTTGGATTTTTAATCTCATAAGAATAATCCGAAATACTAACAAATCTTAACTCTTCTAGCTCTATTGTGGTTTTGTAATCTTTAAGATCATAAGGTGGCAAATCACTAAAACTTGAAAATTTTGAATCATCTAGGTGTATGTCCTTTAGAACAGACAAATCCTTTGATATTCCTGCTTCAAAGAGTGTTTCAATAATTCTAATTATTTCTTCATTATCAGTCAAAACACTCGTTTCAAATATGAAAATTCTCAGTTTAAGTCTTATGAAAATGATGACTAAAATACCGATTATTTCTCTGATAATCTTTATTAATTATCAAATGGTTTCTTTTTTGATTTCAATGAGCACAAAAATTACAGGACAACATGACATAGTATTGTTAGTTGATCTTCTATTGTAAAGTGTGCTTAATTTTAACACATTAAAATTATGGCGATTAATTTGATGAATAAAATGGAAACTATGACAGGTGCAAAGGCTTTGATGACAGCCATGGAAAAAGAAGGCGTCAAACAAGTATTTGGTTTACCGGGAGGTGCAAATCTTCCAATGTATGATGAATTTGCCAGATGTGATATTAGACATATTTTGGTTAGACATGAACAATCTGCAGCACATATGGCAGATGGTTTTGGTAGAGTGAGCAGAAAACCTGGTGTATGTTTTGCAACATCTGGTCCTGGTGCTACAAATATTTTGACTGGAATTGCTACTGCCCAAGCTGATTCAGCTCCAATGATCGCAGTAACTGGCCAAGTACCAGTTGCAATGATTGGACGCGATGCCTTTCAGGAAAGTGATATTATTGGAATGGCAAATCCTGTTGTAAAATACGCATTTCAACCAAGAAGTGCTGAAGAAGTACCAATGGCAGTAAGAAAAGGATTCTACATTGCTGAAACCGGAAGACCCGGACCAGTACTAATTGATATCCCAAAAGATGTTCAAACAAATGAAGCACAGATGATATTTCCTGATGAATTTAAAATTCAAGGTTATCATCCATGGAATGATCCAGACATCGTTGCAGTTGAAAAAGCAATTGATATGTTACTTAATTCGGAAAAACCCATTATCTTAGCTGGTGGTGGAGCAATAATTTCATCAGCATTTGCCGAATTACAGGCAATTGCTGAAACATTGATGCTTCCAGTAGTTACAACATTCAAAGGTAAAGGAGCCTTTCCTGAAAACCATCCGTTGTCATTGGGGCCAATTGGAATGCATGGACATGCAGAGGCAAATAAAATGATGGCAGAAGCTGATTGTGTTTTAGCAATTGGTACTAGATTCTCAGATAGGTCTGTTGGAACATTTGAAGCATTTGAGAAGAGATTAAAAATTATTCATATGGATGTAGACCCTGCAGAGATTGGTAAAAACCAAACAACATCAGTTGCCGTAGTTGGTGATGTTAGAGCATCACTTAGAATCATGGTTAAATTGCTTTTACAACGTTCAATAAAGAAAACAGAAGAGACCACTTGGATTAAACATGTAAAGGAAACTAAAGCATACTGGAAAGAAAACTTGAAACTCCATCCAGGAGAAATGGGTGCGGCAAAAATTTTAAGAAAACTTAGAGAATTATTACCTAAAGAATCAATTGTTACAACTGAAGTAGGACAACATCAAATGTGGGCATCATTATTTTATGATGTAATTCAACCTGGAACTTTCTTTAGTTCAACTGGTCTTGGAACAATGGGTTGGGGATTTCCAGCAGCCATTGGTGCCAAAGTAGCTAAACCTGATGTTCCTGTTGTGGATATTGCCGGTGATGGAAGCTTTAGCATGACAGAAAATTCACTTGCAACTGCTGTCTTAGAAGACATTCCAGTAATTGTATTTCTCTTAAACAACTTTACATTGGGAATGGTAGCTCAATGGCAGAGAACTTTCTATGATAGAAGAATGATTGGAGTTGATCAAGGAAAATGTCCTGATTATGTTAAATTAGCTGAATCTTACGGAGCTCAAGGACTTAGAGCACAATCAATGGATGAACTTGATAAAGCAATAAAAACTGCATTAAGTAGTGATGTTGCTACAGTAATTGATATTCCAATTGATCCTGAAGAGGATGTCTTGCCATTTGTCGCTCCTGGAACTTCGCTTTCGGATATGATATTACCATCATAGTGATTTGAAATGTGGGCAATTCTTTCTATTTTAGTTGAAAACAAACCTGGTATCTTGTTTAAGGTAACTCATCTTTTCAGATCAAGGAATTTCAATATTGATAGTATCTCGGTAGGAGTTACTGAAAATCCAGAATATTCTAGGATGACTATCACCACATATGGTGATGAAAAACAAGTTGAACAGATTGTAAAACAACTCGATAAAATGATTGATACTGTAGAAGTCAAGCATTTAGATGAGCACAAAACTGTTTATCGAGAACTTAGTCTTTTTAAGATTAAACTAAGTAATGCTAATGATAGTATGGAAATTAATAAACTGGCCAATGCATATGGTGGCAAAGTTCATGATGTGAAGAAAGACTCCATTATGGTTGAATTAACTGCAACACCTGATCAGATTCAGGCATTTGAAGAATTAGCAAGACCATTTGGAATACTTGATGTTGCAAGAACTGGTGTAGCTGCATTACAGAGGAGTGGGGCGGCATGAAAGTTAGAATATTTGATACAACATTAAGAGATGGCGAGCAAACTATTGGAGTATCACTATCTCCAGATCAAAAATTAGCAATTGCAAAAAAACTTGATGAATTGGGAGTTGATGCTATTGAAGCTGGATTTCCTGTAATTTCCGATGGGGAATTCAAAGCCGTTAAGATGATTACTTCTGAAGGATTGTCTTGTGAAATTGCAGGATTAACTAGAACTATCAAAAAAGATATTGATGCTGCAGTTGATGCTGGACTAAATTACATTCACACATTCATTGCAACTTCTGATATTCATTTGGAGTACAAACTCAAAATGACACGTGATCAAGCACTTGAAAAGGCTATTGAGGCAGTTGAATATGGAAAATCACGAGGTCTTCAAGTAGAGTTTTCTGCTGAAGATGCTTCGAGAACTGATAGGGAATTCTTAAAAAAAGTATTTGGTGATGTTGCAAAAGCAGGAGCCGATAGAGTCAATATTCCTGACACTGTGGGATACTCTACTCCAGAATACATGGCAGCAATTACTAAAGATACAGTTGAAGCTACAAAACTTCCAGTAAGTGTTCACTGTCATAATGATTTTGGATTAGCAGTTGCAAATTCTTTAGCTGGAATTCAAGCTGGTGCATCTTGTGCACATGTAACAATTAATGGGATTGGGGAGAGAGCTGGCAATGCTTCATTAGAAGAATTCTCAATGGCATTGAAGTGTCTTCCATTTGAGCAGAAATATGAGACAAACATCAAATCTGAATTAATTTATGACACATCTAGATTCATCTCCAAGACTGTTGGAATAATCGTTCAGCCTAACAAAGCAATAGTTGGAACCAATGCATTTGGTCATGAATCAGGCATTCATACTCATGGTGTGTTGAGTAATCCTCTCACATACGAGCCAATTAGTCCTGAATTAGTTGGAAGAAAGAGGTGGCTCCAAGTTGGTAAACATGCAGGAGTTCATGGAATGAATGCAATGCTTGCAGAGTATGGTATAAAACCAACTGAAGAGCAATCACAAAAAATCTTAGAGAAAGTCAAAGTGTTAGGTGATGCTGGTAAACAAATCACAGATGTGGAGTTGTTATCCATTGCAAGTGATGTCTTAGGTGAAAAGGAACTAAAAAGAATAGTACAGTTGACAGGATTTTCAGTTTCAACAGGAATTGGAACCATGCCTTATGCATTTGTAAAATTAAACATTGATGGTCAGGATCATATTGGAACTGATTATGGTGTTGGCCCAGTTGATGCCGCATTAAATGCTATCCAAAAAATTACTGGAAAGATATCTGAAATTAGAATTAAAGATTACGGATTGGCATCAATTTCAGGTGGATCTAGCGCATTATGTGAGGTTACTGTAAAAGTTGAAGATGCATTAGGAAACAAGGTATCAGCAAAATCAGTTGGTGAGGACATTGTTACAACATCAGTTAAGGCTGTAATTGACGCTATTAACAGAATAATGCTCAAAAAAATGCTACAAGAAAAGCAGGTTAGCTAAATCCTAAAATTCTCTTTGATTGGTGTGATAATATGTATAAAATCTCATTAATTACTGGTGATGGAATAGGGCCTGAATTATCTGAATCTGCAATTTCTGTTCTTGATGCAATACATGACAAACTTGATTTGAAATTTGATGTTACAAAATTATCTGCTGGTGATAAGGCACTTGAAGAAACTGGAAAAGCATTACCTGATGAAACAATTGATGTGATAAAACAATCTGATGCTTGCATGAAAGCCCCTGTTGGAGAATCAGCTGCGGATGTTATTGTAGTGTTACGTAGAATGCTTGATTTGTATGCAAATATCCGTCCTGCAAAATCCTATCCTCACATGCCTGCTTTAAGAGATGATATTGATATGGTAATCGTCAGAGAGAACACCGAAGATCTTTACACTGGAAAAGAATTCTCAGTTGGGGATTCTGCAGTTGCCCTACGAATAATTTCTGAAAAAGCATCCAAACGTATTGCAAAATATGCATTTGAGACTGCAAAACGTCGTGATTCCATGAGAAAAGTAACATGTGTTCATAAATCTAATGTTATGCGAGTAACTGATGGGTTGTTTGCTAAATCATGTAATGAAGTATCAAAAGAATATCCTGATATTATTTTTGAGGAGATGTATGTTGATGCTTGTGCCATGAATTTAATTCGCCAGCCTGAACAGTTTGATGTTATAGTTACAACAAATTTGTTTGGTGATATTTTATCTGATGAATCGTCTCAGGTCGTTGGCGGATTAGGAATGGCCCCTGCTGCAAATATTGGTGACTCTTTTGCATTGTTTGAACCAGTTCATGGTGCTGCATTTGATATTGCCGGACAAAATATTGCAAACCCCTCTTCATTTTTGTTATCTATTAAAATGATGTGTGATTGGCTAGGTTCTAAAAATAATCATTCCAAATGCATTGAAGTTGGAGAAAAACTAGAAGCAACAATTTTTGATTTGGTAAAATCAGGAATGAAGACCAAGGATATTGGTGGTACTATGAGTACAACTGAATTCACAAAGCAGATTACAGATAACCTCTAAGAAATTCTCTCAATGTATTCTTCATGAATCTTTTTTTGATTTTGAATTATCCACAAAAATATCTCATAATTTGCGTCCATAAAAAATAATTATTTATTTTTTTAAACTAATCAAAGTGTAAAAAATTTGATTGAAGGGTTCTTAGTCTTTCCTTTTTTTGATATCTGATGTGGGAGGATTCAATGACCAGAAAAATAAAGCCAATCCTACTGGAATCATAATAAGCACTGCCGCAATTATTGAAATAGTGTAAAATCCTGGATCCAATCCTGGAATTAATGGCCCTGGAAAAACTGCATACAGCCACAAAAATGCAATAAATATCAAAACTACTTTGTTCTTTTTAACTAGTTTTTTCCATCCTAGTTTTTGTTTGTGAATGTAGCAGCTTTTGCAACGTGTTTTATCATCTACCATACATGATGTGCAGCAATTTTTTTCACAAAAGTAACAAATTCTTTCTCCAAATGCTGATCCACAAAAATCACATTTGTACACTAGATTAGTAGATCTTCTTTGAATTTATCTATTTTTGATAATTATCAATTTTTATAAATTGCATTTTATTGATACCCTGCATGGTAGTTTGTTGTATCTGCAAGATTGCTGAAGGGACACTAAAAATCACTGATGGCAATCCAAAGTACAAAGGAAAGCCTATTTGTAAAGAATGCCAAGGATATCGCAAGCTTTTGAAGGAAACAAAATAGTCATTCTGATTTTGTTTTATTCTTCTCTGCCCACTTTTCATACATCTTGATTAATTCATCAACGTCTTTGCCGTCTTCTGAATAGGTCAAAATAACTCCAAATGTTCCCTTTTTGTCATGGCCTCTTGCAAAATATCCCCAAAAAGAATCTGGAAGTTTTTGAAAACTATTTGAATCATGAGATACGCCAATTAGATTATTTCCAATAACTTCAACTACTTTTTTTGCATCCTCTTTTTCTATCATGACTTTTGATAATCTTATTACAATAAAAATCTGAACTGCTATGGACTTAATCTGTCTGGGTCTCTTGGATACAAGACCACCTCTCGTACATTATCAATTCCAATAAGTGTGGTCATCAATCTATCTAATCCCATACCCCATCCTGAATGTGGTGGCATTCCCCAATCAAAGGCTTTGAGATGATCAGTAAACTGATTGGGGTCTAATCCCTGTTCTTTTAGCCTCTCTTTTAGCATTTCAGGATTGTGAAGTCGAGTCCCTCCTGATGATAATTCTAGATATCCATACTGCAAATCAAATGAACGAGATAATGTTTTATCTTCATCTTTTTCTCGAATGTAAAATGGCTTTAGTTTCATTGGCCAATCAGTTAAAAAGAAAAATCCTGGATGATTTTTTCCAATAATTCTCAAATGTGAATCAAGCAAATCATCGCCAAATTCTATCTTTTCTCCTTCTTTTTTTAATTCCTCAACACATTGATTGTAAGTAATTCTTTCAAATGGTGATTTTGGAATCACTATTTTATGCTCAATCACTTCTTGTTCTGCTTTACAGTTCTCTGATGTGAATTTGTAAACCTCCATTACTAATGATTCTAAAACATCCATGACATCATTGTAATCCATAAATGCTGCTTCAATGTCAATACTTGTAAATTCACTAAGATGTCTTCCAGTGTGGGAATTTTCTGCTCTGTAAAAATTTGAAATCTCAAATACTCTTTCTAGTCCTATTGTCATTTGTTCTTTGTAGAGTTGTGGGCTTTGTGCTAGGTATGCCTTTTTCCCAAAGTAATCCAAGGAGAATAGATTTGCACCGCCTTCACTAGCACTTCCAATAATTTTTGGGGTTGTTATTTCTATGAATTTTTTATCAGCAAGTGTCTTTCGTAAAATTTGCAATACATGATGTCTTAATTTGAAAATTGACGCTGTCTTTTGGTTTCTCATATCTAGTGCTCTATGATTTAATCTTGTGTCGATATTACTCTCTAATCTTCCAATTGGATCAACTGGTAATGGGTGAACTGCTTTTCCTAAAACTTCAATTTCCTCAGCTTTGATTTCAAATGCAAAGTCTCTAGCTTTGGTTTCTTGAACAATTCCCTTTACACTCACGACACTTTGGCGATTTATCTCTCCTAAATTGTCATTTAGTTCTCCTTTTACAATTACTTGAGAAATTCCTGAGACATCACGCAATGTGATAAATGTCATCTTGCCTAGTTTTCTAAGATCTTCAATCCATCCACCTAAGACAACTTGCTTGCCAATTAATTCTGTTGTTAGTTCATTGATGTCGTGAGTTTTTACAAAAACCATAATCTTATTCCTATCTTTTATCCTCAAATTCTATCTCAATGTCAAGGTTTCGGGCATTTTTTACAATTTGAACTACTTTTTCTGTATCTATTGGAAATCTTGGGGTCCATTTGCCTGAAACTACTGCTTTAGTCTTTTGAACACCCCCTGGGGCCCAAACTGAATTAATTGATAGGATTTTTGTGGGAAAAAACAAATCTTCTATGAATTTCTTATCTGTCTCATCAGCCTCAACTAGCCAAATTTTACCTTTGAATTTCTCTTGCAAAGTTCGATAGAGTGTGCGGCTTTGTCTAATTATCATAATGTCGTTTTTTGCTAATGATAAAACAAAATTTCCATCAAACTCTTTGCATGAATAAAGACTAAAACTTTCTATCTCGCTATTTGATTTGGCAATCTTTGCAAGGATAATTGATGCATCAACATCTGCCTTTGAGAGTATGCCTGCTTCTACCTTTCCCTCACATTGAGGACATAGTACGGCATTTTTTGCATCAAAACCACAAATTGGAAGTTTCATTTGAATCGACTTTTTTATTTGAAATAATCTTGTTTATATCCCTTAGTGAAAAACAGAAATTCTAGTTGGGATCTAAGAGAATATGAAATTATCAGTTGATTCATTGTCATCTAGATATTCCTCATCACAGGGACCTGTTTATGCAGTTGATGATGTCTCATTTGATCTCAATGATGGTGAATCTATTGGAATTGCAGGTGAGAGTGCATGTGGAAAAAGTACTTTGGGACTTTCAATTATCAGAATGATGTCTGGTGGAAAAACAACAGGCAAGATTCTCTTTGATGGTGAATCAATATTGGAGGAAAGTGAATCTGATTTTAATTCCAAATATCGTTGGAAAAAGATTTCAATGATTTTTCAGGGTGCAATGAATTCTTTAGATCCTGTGTTTACAATAAAGGAGCAATTTTTGGAAATAATAAAACAACATAAATTTGAAGGTGACTCTGATAAGATGATATTTGATTCAATACGTTCAGTAAGTCTGGATGAATCTATATTGAAAAAATATCCACATGAGCTTAGCGGTGGAATGAAACAGCGTGTTGTAATTGCGATGGCTTTAATTTTAAAACCAAAATTTGTTATTGCTGATGAGCCAACCACAGCACTTGATGTCCTAATCCAAGCTCAAATAATTAATCTATTAAAAAATCTCAAAAAACTTGGCATGTCTTTTATGCTAATTACGCACGATTTGGCTGTTTTATCTGAGATTGCCGATAAAATTGGAATAATGTATGGTGGGCAAATTGTAGAATTTGGTTCTTCTGAAGAGATTTACAAAAATCCTAAACATCCATACACTAAAGCACTGTTAGAATCAATTCCGACTCTGAATGGAAATACTCCAAAATACATAAAGGGTAATCCCCCAAGTTTGCTAGAACCACCTACACAATGCCGTTTCATTGATAGATGTCCATTGGCAATTGAAAAATGTAAAACACTTCCAACAAAATTAAAAACTAAAACTGGATATGTGAGATGTTGGCTGTATGAATAATTTTATTTTGAATTTAGATACTCTTTATCAATTTTTTGTAAATAAATCTCTTGGATTTGAGTAATCTCTCTTTCTATTGTATTTCTGCAAATCATTTTCAAATAAGTAATTAGTTCTTCGTCTTGTTTGATTTTCCCAAACTTTTCGATTTTTCTTAGTGATTCTTGTTCAAATTTCATGACGTTTTGTAGCTCTTGACTGATCTGTTCTATTTTCATATCTTTGTAATTTTTTGATTCGGCTTTTCTAAAACTGATATCGTCAATTAGTTTTTCAAGTTCATCAGGTTCTTTCATATTTTTAATAAAAATAACTAAAATAAGTTAATTTTGATTTTGTTTTTTATGCTCTAAAATATGTTTGAGACCATCTGTCATACTTAGTGCATCCAAATTAATATCGCAATATGGACACTTCAATGTAATTCTGTAACTAAGAGTATTTTTTAACCAATGGAAGACAAGAATCAATAATTCTTAGAACTTCAGATCTGATTACTTTTTTATCAATTGATATCCAAACTCTTAGTTTTTTGATGGCAAATGAAATAATCTGAACCTTTTTTCTTTCCTCCCAGACAAATTCAATTTCTCCTAGATTCTTATCAAAAAAGCTCTCTAAATCTGTCTTGATTGCAATATGTGAAAATTGATACTGAGTATTTTTTGCATTTAGTAATGGCAGTAGATTTTCTCTTCTAGTGTATGATAATAATTCCCCACTCTCACCAATCACGCCTACAAATCTGATAAATGGACTAATTGTTGAAATTGCATCACAAATTTGTTGATAGTCTTTTTTTGTCAATTACTGGGATTGAAAATAGATGATATTTTAATGATTACAACTAAAATTCCATCTAGATTTAATTAAATAAAGCATGATTTGAGATTCTTTAGTGGATTTTGTTGACCTATTTCCATTTGCACCAGAAGTAGGTTATCTTAGTTTATCGCTTGTAAACTTCTTTGGCTCTCTTGTGCCTTTTGTTCCATTACCTGGATTCTTACTATTGGCTACCATGGCAGTTGGAAATCAGTTTGATCTTCATGTTTTGGCTTTACTCTCTGCAATCACTGCAACTGTTGCAAAACAAATAATCTTCTATGTGAGTTATGGGGGAAGAAAGATTATCAATGAAAAAACTCGAAAGAGAATGCGTCCGTTTGAAAGACTAGTAAAACGATATGGCGCAGGGGCTGCATTTTTTGCTGCTGCAACTCCCATTCCAGATGATTTGGTTTATGTTCCTTTAGGACTTGCAAAATATAATCCAAAAAGATTTTTCATTGCTACTCTTACTGGAAAAATAGTACTAAGTTATGTTATTGTTTTTGTGTCTCATTACCTTGGATTGTCTTTAGTAGAACCATTTCTTGAAAACATTGATGATGCAACTCCTGTTTATGTTGGAATAATTATTTTTGGCGCAATGATGACTGCTGTTGTTGTTTTGCTTTTAAGATTGGATTGGCAAAGAGTACTTGGCAAGTTTGCTCCTTGGACACTAGATGAAAACAATAAGGACTAGATACTTTTAAAATTCCATAACTTTTCAGTTGCTTCTCTTATTCCAATTCGTGATGATTTTATAATTTTATTAGGTTTAGCTCCTTCTGTAATGAATAATTTAGAATTTTTAGTTAAATCCACCCCATAATGCTCTTTTGTAATTTCCAAGGCCTGTGTTAATTTTGCAGGTCCATTTGTTAGATTTTTAAAATCTGAGATTTTTCTATTTGCAATCATCTTTTCTATTCCTTTCTCAGGCATAATTGCTCGAATCAATACAGCTCCTGCAGCAGTTTTTGAATTTCTTGCTACTACATTAAAACAATAATGCATTCCATATGTAAAATACACATACGAATGCCCTACTTCTCCAAACATTGCCTTGTTTCTTTCTGTGATATTTCTAAATGCGTGACTTGCAGGATCTTCTTTGTGTTTGTATGCTTCAGTTTCAATAATAATTCCTGAAACTTCAACTCTTCCAATTTTTCTCACTAGTCTTTTTCCAAGTAAATTTTTTGCAACGGTAACTGTGTCTTGTAAATAAAAATCTCTAGGAAGAATATTCAATATCTACTTTGATCTCGTTGCCATTTTTTAACTCTGTTATTAATTCAAAGAGTTTTTTGATATCTCCCTTTAAAACCTCAATTAACTCTTGATTGTATATTGTAGCTGCTGGATGCACCGTTAGGAAATAAAACTGATTGTCTTTTCTAACTAGTTTTCCTCTGAATTTAGTTATCTCAGAACCTCCTAACAATGAATTAAAGGCAGTATTTCCTAATATGCAGATTAATTTTGGTTTGATTATGGCAATTTCTTCATTGAGATAATTTTTGCATGTATCTCTTTCCATAACTGTTGGTACTCTGTTTTTTGGTGGTCTGCATTTTACAATATTTGTGATATACACATCATCTCTAGAAATCCCTGCTTCTTCAAGTGCAAATGATAATTTTTTTCCTGCCACTCCTACAAATGGCTCTCCTCTGACATCTTCATTTCTTCCAGGCGCTTCTCCTACAAAGATCACATCTGAGTGAAAATTGCCCTTGCCTGGTACTGCATTTGTTCTAGTTTGGCAGAGATCACATTTTGTACATTCTATAACATTTTGTTTGATTACTTCTAATTTTTGACTCATTTTTTAATTCACACTCTTTACTGTTGCAATCCCTCTAATTGTTGGACCGCCATTGCCCATTATCATTGATTGCATAGGATCTCCTTTGCCACAATTAGTTATGGGTCTTACAGTAAAGTCATTACCACAGGCATCAATTGATTCAAAAAATTCCGGTGCAGTTCCAACTACAATTACATCTCTGAGCAAATCTGTGGTCTCTCCATTCTCAATTTTTTGTGCATATTGACAAGAAATACTCCAATTATATCGGTTCATATCAATTGATGGGATTTTCATATTTGAAATCAAATATCCATTTTTTACATCTTTGATAATTTCTTCTACATTTCTATCTCCATTCCCAATACACGTACATGCCATTCGAATTAGTGGCATGAATCGATAGTTTGTGGCCCTCATGTTTCCAGTTGGAAGTGTGTTAAAAAATTCTGCAGTTTCTCTGTTTTGCATATGGTTTTTTAGAATTCCTTTCTCAACAAGATGTGTTTTTTTACTTTTAACTCCCTCATCATCAAACTCATACCATCCTAAACTCTCTTTGATTGTAGGATCATCAAAAACATTGAGATGCTCTGAACCAATTCTTTCTCCTATCTTCCCTTTCCACCAAGCACCACCTGCCCACGCCATCTCCTTTCCCATAACTCTGTCAGCTTCAGATGGATGACCTAAAATCTCATGTGTTAGCAATGACACAAAATCTGGATTCATTACTACTGTTGCCTTTTCTTCTTTTGCTGGCTTTGCGTTAATCAAACTAGATGCCTTTGTAGAAATTTTATTAGCGCTTCTTTGAATTTTATCATTGTTTGTTAATTGCTCTACTCCGCCTCTTCCTCCTTCTGTAATGTTTACTGATTGTGTAAGTCCTCCTTCATGAGCTGTTGCTATCATATCTACAACAACGTCAGTATAGTTTTGCTTAATGTGTGAGCCTTCACTACTTACAAAATATTTTGAATTTATAGTATACCATGGATTAACAATTGATTTTATTATTTTTGGCGTGTCTAAAATTATTTTATTGCATTCTAATCCAAGAGTTGTTAACTCTTCAATTTCTGGTTTTTTAATTATGGGATAATCTATCTTTTTGTTTTCACAAGTTATTTGCGAGAGATTGATTTTATTATTCTCATTATGAGTTGAAGTATTTTTAATTGTGTTATCTAATACTTGTTTTATCTTATCAAAAGACTCTGGATTTGTAATGGAGCAAAAACTCCACATTCCATTTTTAATTAATCTAATACCTATTCCTTTATCGTGAACAATCTTAGAGTGCTCAATTTCTCCATTCTCAATTAGTACTGATTTTCTTTCTTGATACTCTGCGCGTGCATCACAATACTGAACTCCTAAACCAACTGCATAATTGATGGCTTTATCTGCTAAATCTTCGATGGATGAATCCATGATCTATTGTGTTTCTGGGCTCGTAAATCTTCTATGATTGACTATTGGAAATTGCAGGCATGGTAAAATAGTACTCGTCTTCAAAATCGTAATCTGAAGTGCCTTTTTTGCGCAAATATTCAAAATATGACGTACAATTTTTGTAAAATTCCTTGTTTTTTTCGAATTCATTTGGCATGTTTTTCGTCTCAAAATCTGCATTTTTTAAAGAGAGTGAGTGTTTTTAGTTCTCAAAGTTTGTTTTCTTTAAGTTGAAACTGGTGATTTTGTAGATTTTGACTCTTCTTTAGGAATGGTAAATGAGAAGGTTGCTCCTTGATTTGGAGCACTTGATACTGAAATTACTCCCTGGTGATTATCTATAATTCCCTTACAAATTGCTAGTCCAAGACCACTACCTCCTTTTTCTCTAGTAAGTGTTGCATCAACCTGATAGAATTTTTTAAACAGATCGTTTTGCTTTTCCTTGGGAATTCCTACCCCGTTATCTTTTACACTTACTTTGATCTCACTTGGGCTGTCTTCTAATTGTATGTCGATTTTTCCTGAACCCGGTTTGATCACATTCAAACTATTTTTGATTAGATTTGTCATCACTTGTTCTATTCTTTCTGGATCATGATTGATTTTCACATCCACCAAATTGGTTGTGACCTCTACATTATTTTTTTCAAATTCTGGTTTAAATGATGTGATTGCTTTATCGATTGTTTCTTTTATGTTGGCCAGTTGTTTTTTCATTTTTAATTGACCTAAATCTAACTTTTGTGCATCAAGCAAATCTGATATAATCGATAGCAAAGTTTCTGAACTTGACTTGATAATTCCTATTCTTTCTCTTTGTTTCTCTGTTAACTTTCCTAAATGTTCTCCAAGTAAAATATCTGCATATCCTTGGATAGGAACTAATGGTGTTTTTAGTTCGTGAGTAATCATTGCGAGGAATTCATCTTTTGCAATATCTGTCTTTTTAGCTTCTTCTTCTTTGATTTTGATTGTATCTGACATTATGTTGAAGTTATCAATTAATTGACCAATCTCATCAGTACCGGAATATTGTATTTTTTCACCATAGATTCCTTCCTTTACTTTTGAGAGTGCTTTGGTAATTATTTCTAATGGAGATAATGACTGTCTGATGATAAAGAGAACCAAGAAGAATACTGCAATATCTACTATTAGTAGAATCTGTATTATGATAAATTTCTCAGAACCTTTGCTTGTGATTTCATTATTCCATGCGTTAAGCAGACTATCAATTTCTTCAAATAGTATATTTTTTTGCAAATTCATTTCAATTTTTGCTGAATTAAATTCTGGGGATAAGAGTGATTTCTCCTCTAGGGTTTGAACTCTTAATTTGATTGCTTCCCATAATGGATCTAACTTTCTTAATGCCTCTGAATTCTCCCTTGGAATTGGTTCTAATTCCTCATGAGTTGCACCCACACTTTCGACATCTAGATCTAAAGTTGATACCTGTAAGAGTTTTCTGATTCCTATCTCAAACTTTAGATTTTTTTCTACAAGCTCACTTTGAGCATCTTCTTCTTCTCCAATTGATAACAATAATGTCTGTTGACCAATTATTTTAGCACACTCTGCTAAATCCTTAGCAATTTGTTTGTGTTCATTGAAGTTTCTATCTAGTCCTTCAAATTCATTTACCATATTGTTTGTAAGTAATACTAAATCTTGATTTTTTTGTAGAATGTAATTCATGGCAGCAGTGGCCTCTGGATCAAATATAGAAGACTTTTCGACTTCTAAAACACTATCTTTGTATTTCTGCCAAGAGGTTTCTACTCTATTGTAATCATTGATTAGTGTTGGAGGTATCCTTTCAAGTAACTGATTTTTAATTATCCCTCCATTTTTTATTTTTGAAAGAGTTGATTCAATTTCTTCAACTTGATTCACAAAGTCATCCTTGTCTTCTACATTTCCACTTGCAATTGAAGTTGCTAATGATGAAATTAACTCTGCTTTCACTTTAACATCTCCTGCTCTAATTATTGAATATGATTGAGATACATCGGATTTGTCATCTTGGTATAGTAATAATAAGTTAAATGCTGCAACAGCAATTAAAATTGCAATTAAAAGATATGCCTTGGTGACTATCTTCATAAACCCTAAGACTTTGCATAGAGTATAAAAATAATGGTAAATTTTGTTTAGTAATTAATAATGAATGATGAATTTATTGAGGTTGCCACAAATGAGATTGCCTCTGATATTGCGCAAATTGAAAAAATCATGAATTCATGCAAAACCGATGATGATGTTTTTGGAAATGCTTCAAAATTTCAAATACACACACACAAAATCAAGGGTCTAGCACCAATGATGGGCAAAGAGAAGTTAGGGATGCTATCTGCATCTCTTGATTCACTTTTTAAAAACATGATCTCTGGTACTCAGTATGAAAATATTTTCATCATCCTAAGTCCTGTTGTAGATGACATGCGACATTCTCTTAATGAGCCTAATTATGAATTAAGTCAAATAATTCAGAGAATTGAACAGGTTTTGTCAAATGAACGCCTCTAAATATTTTTTATATTGAATTATAGTAGAACACCTATGGCCGATATCCTGATTGCTGATGATTCTGATGCAATCCGACTGGTCTTAAAAGATATTTTGTCTATTGGTGAACATAATGTTATTGCAGAAGCAATTGATGGAGCAGAAGCTGTTGAACTTTATCAAAAACATAATCCTCAAATTTTATTATTGGATTTGGCAATGCCTCGTAAAGATGGTCTGACTGTTGTTAAGGAAGTGATTGCATATGATCCTAACGCAAAAATTATTCTAATTACTGCAAGCGATGATCAAAAAGTAATTAATCAATGCTTAGAGTGTGGTGCATCATCTTATATCTCAAAACCTTTTGATTTTAACGGAGTGTTAAAAACCATTACAGAAATTGCACAATAATCCTCCTAATTTGTATAATTAAAGTAACAATCCCTGAATTAATTATTGAATGTTTTAACAAAGTAATTTAGGGTCTTGTCTTTAAGGTAATATGAAGAGTAAACTTGTCTAAAATAGTATCTGATACAAGCGTAATCATTAATGGGCAATTGATTGCACAAATTGAGTCCGGTTCAATCCGAAATGCCGAAATAATAATTCCTCAGGCCGTCTTTGATGAATTACAATCTCAGGCTTCAGGTAAAAAAGAGCAGGGATTTGTTGGATTAGAAAAAATTAGAAAACTAAAAGAACTATCAGGGAGTTTTGGTATTACCATAACCATAAAGGGAGTGCACCCATCTAATGATGACATTAAACTTGCAGGTAGTGGAAGAATTGATGCTTTGATTATCGATTTAGCTAAACAGACTGAATCGATACTTTACACATCTGATAATGTTCAGCATTTAGTTGCTCAAGCTGAGGGTGTGGAAACAATATTCCTAAAATCCCTTATCAAAGATACAAAAATGGAATTTATAAAATTCTTTGATTCTGAAACCATGAGTGTTCATCTTAAAGAAAATCAATTCCCACTTGCAAAAAAAGGAAAACCTGGAAATTTTATCTTAACTCAGATTGATGATACATTACTGACTAGGAGTTATTTGGAAATGATCTCTTCTCAAATACTAGATGTTGCAAATATCTCTGATTCAAGCACCATTGAAATCTCAAAGACTGGAGCTTCTGTAATTCAACATGAAGATTATCGCATTGCAATTACCCATCCTCCTTTCTCAGAATCTTTTGAAATAACCATTGTTCATCCGATAGTGAAATTATCTTTGGATGATTATGATTTATCTGAACAATTAATGGATAGATTCTCTAATAGTGCTGAAGGAATTGTAATTTCTGGTGCCCCAGGATCTGGTAAAAGCACACTTGCCTCTGGTCTTGCAAATTATTACCATAGTCTGGGAAAAATTGTTAAAACATTTGAATCTCCTCGAGATTTGCAAGTAAATTCAGGAATTACACAATATAGTAAATTGGAAGGAAGCTTTGATAATACTGCCGATATTTTGCTGCTTGTTCGTCCAGATTATACTATTTTTGATGAAGTAAGACGAAGAGAGGATTTTAGAACATTTGCAGATTTACGATTAACTGGCGTTGGGATGGTTGGTGTTGTCCATGCAAATTCTCCATTAGATGCCATTCAGAGATTTATTGGAAAAATTGAACTTGGAATAATTCCAAATATTTTGGATACTGTAGTCTTTATCAAAGATGGAAAGATTGCAAAAGTCTATGAATTAGAACTAAAAGTCAAGGTTCCTACAGGTATGACTGAATCAGATCTTGCAAGGCCTGTAATTGAGATTAGAAATTTTGAAGATAAGGAATTAGAGCATGAAATTTACACTTTTGGAGAAGAAAATGTAATTGTTCCAGTAAGTAAAAAAACCCAAAAAATTGGGATTGAAAAACTTGCCGAAGATAAGATAAAGGAGGTGTTTAGAAAATATGATCCTCATGTAGAAGTTGAAATTTTATCTGATAATAGAGTTAAGGTCCTTGTAAATGAGCACAACATTGCATCCATAATTGGGAAGGGAGGCTCAAATATCAATGAGATAGAAAAATTTCTCAAAGTACACATTGATGTTGTAGAAAAAAATTCTGATGACTCTATAGAATCTGATAATGATTTACAATTCACTTTTTCAGAATCAAAAACTTCATTCCTTCTGACAGTTAATCGAGAGTATACCTCTATGTATGTTGATGTTTATGTTAATGGGAGAAATCTAGGTTCATTGCGAATTGGAAAGAAGGGACAGATAAAAATTCCCAAACGTTCTGATATTGCACGAAGTATAATGAATAACGCATCAACTAAAAACGAAATTAAATTAGTTCTTAGAGATTTTTAAAATTTTCAATAATTTTTGGATTTGCTTTTAGAAAAGTAATAAATTTTCTTAACTGCTTTATTGTTTTTGGGTTTAGATGATGTTCTATTCCTTCTGTATCTTGGTTTGCAGTATCATACCCGATGCCTAATATCTCAAAAAATTCTAATAAAATACCATGCTTTTGTCTTATGCCTTTAGCAATCTCAGAACCTTTACTTGTAAGATTTATTCCATGATACTTTTCATATTCTAAGAACCCATTCTCGTCTAATCTTTGAAGCATTTTTGTAACACTTGGTGCACTAACATGCATGTATCTGGAAATGTCTAGTGTAGTTGCATATCCTTTTAATTCTACTAGTTCTGAAATAATTTCCAAATAATCTTCCATTCTTGTACTAGAACGAGTTCTTTCTGATTGATGAGCTGCTTTAATTGAATCTAGTCTCTTTGTATTTTTGGATTTCATCTATTTCTTGTAACTAAATCAAAGCTAGTATAATTGAGTGTCTCTTCTGCTAGCCATGGTTACTCTTTGTTGACTTGGATGTGACAGATATTGATCTTCGATTCTTAACTAATTTTCTTTAAAGCAGTAACTGGAATGGTTGATCCCCTAAAGGAACGACTAGATAAAATTAAAAAATTATCTGGCTCTGCCCATCGTCGAGCAAATTTGTATTCTGATATTGCCAAAATTGATGATAAACATACTGGTTCTTCTTTAGGTGCACTTCAAAAAGCACCAGCACCTGGTAAAAAACTCCAAAAAATAGGATTTTTGATGCTATGGATTCCTGAACCTACTGGTGTTACATGTGCAATTGGTGCCCCCATGATAGTAGCCGGAAGATATCTTGACAAAAAATACAACGGTACTACCATACATGATATTGGTCATCAAACAAAGAATACAATTTCATCAATTAACGATTTTAAGAATTCTGTTTTTTAACACTCTTGGTTTTTAATAGGACTAGGAGAATTTAGATTATGACTACAAGGGCTCAAGCATTAATTCCAATTACTATTGCTGCTGTGATAATTGGTGTGGTAGGAATACTGTCGCTACCAAGTGAGAGTAAATTAGAGTCAGTTGAATTTCCAAGAGGTACTATCAAAATTGATGACATTCCACTTGAAGTGCAAATTGCTGATACTGAACCTCGACGTGTGAGGGGATTGATGTTTCAAGATCAATTACCATATGATCAAGGAATGATCTTTGTATTTGATCAACCTGGGCTTTACTCTCTTTGGATGTTAAACATGCAATTCCCACTAGATATGATTTGGTTTGATGATGATGGTAAAGTTGTTCATATTGAAACTAATATCACTCCGTGTAGAACTGCATTAGAAATCACAACTTGTCAAAGTATTGTTCCTGACAATGAAGCAACTTATGTTTTAGAGGTCACGGCAGGATTTGTTGAGCAAAATAACATTACAAAAGATTCTGTTTTGACTATTATTTCGATCTAAAATTCCAAAGCCTTATTTTAAGATGCTAAAAATTACTATTAGTGAATAAACTAATTTTAATTCCTGTAATCCTTGGCATTGCAGCAGTACTTTCTTTGTCATTAATGTTGATCTCTGAAGATACAAACCCTACACCACTAACTGATGAAGGTTTTACTTTTTATGATGCTGAGAAGATAAAGACAAAACTTGGAATGCAAAACATTACAATGTCTTCTCCTACTGCAATCACTGATCACACTAAAGACCAATACTGCACTTATTTTGATTCAAATGACGTGCAGAAATTTGTAGAATATTGTACCACTACTGCTATTGTCAACTCTGACGGTGACTCTATTGGCAATATCAATATGGGAGGAACCATTAATGGAGGGCCCATTATGGCAGTTGCTCTGATAGAATCATCTCCATTTTTAGATTCAAGTAAAGATGAGGTTGATGCTATTTTTGAGGCTATGATTGAAACTCTAGTTTGTGATTGTTGGGCAGAAAAACAACCTGGAAATTTTGAAACAGTACAAGAATGGATTAATGCTGCAGAAAGACACTTTGCAGAATCTGATCAGAGTTCTTCTCTTAAATCAGAAATTTCTGGTTTGGCTCAAAAAAAGATTATTTTAGAAGTTTCTGCAACTGGAGATGCATATCTTTGGACATTAATTGTTCTAAAGTAGTCTAATTATATACTACAAAATTAGTTGATTGACGAATTACAATGATTGATCAATTATGGCTAATTCTATTGGGATTTGCTGCGGGAATTTTAGGTTCTATGATTGGCCTTGGGGGTGGAATAATAGTTGTTCCTGTATTGACTTTTCTAGGATTTCCACCTACTGCTGCAGCAAGTAATAGCCTCTTTGCTGCTCTTAGCAATTCAATTGCGTCTACTATCTCTTACACAAAGCAAAAGAGAATTGAATTTTCTTTGGGATTAAAACTTGGATTGTTATCTATTCCTGGAACTGTTTTGGGTGCACTGATTTCCACTGATGTCACTCCAATTGTTTTTAAAATATTATTTGGGTTTGTATTGATTGCATCTGCTGTGTACATTTTTTTGAGAAAGAAAATCCAAACCAAAGATAAAATTTTATCAAAACAAATGATGTTATTTGCAGTTGGTGCTAGTTTCTTTGCTGGAATAATTTCTTCATTCTTTGGTATTGGTGGCGGTATAATCTTTGTGCCATTAATGGTAGTTGGAATGGGTATGGCTATGAAAAAAGCGGCACCTACATCACAACTAATATTGTTATTTGCATCATCATCAGGAGTAGTCGTGCATAGTTTGTTAGGACATCCTGATTTTCTTCAAGCAGGATTTTTAGCAATTGGTTCTTTTATTGGTGGATTAGTTGGTGCAAGATTATCCCTTGATGTAAAGGAGAGATATCTGCAGATACTAGTATCAGTTGTAATCTTGATTGCAGCAGGAAAACTATTTCTTGATTCCCTAAGTGAAAATTTCCCACTCTTTGGATTTTAGCCTCTGTTTTTGATTTGTATTTTTATACTTATTTTGTAATACATGTTGTTCGTTGAGTCTTAGGATTTGACGGCTGAGGAGACTAGTCGGCTCCTCGGTTTTGTATTATCTTGGTGGTTCTTTTTTGATTCTGTAAATGTTTCTCTTTGAAAGTACTACTGTTTCGTTCTCTTGAGTTGTTCCCTCAAAATCTACTGCTATTTTTCCAAACTCATCATCTATGTCTTCTTTTTGAGAAATTGTAAATTTTAATTTCAAGACTTGATCAGTATAAAATGGTTTTAGAAATCTAGTGTTTCTATTCTTCCATTCAGGATCTCCATCGGTTCCTAGAAAAATAATATGATTTCCATAAATTTGACTTAGTCTTGTAAATTCTCCTTCCATTCTTGATAAAATTGCTCTACCTGAAACTATCTGTTGTTCTCCTTTTTGTTTTTGTTCCAAAAATGCATTTTTCACTCTTGAAAAGTTGAGATACTCTTCTAACTCTTTGTCTGAAATACTACATGTTGAAAAAAAACTATCTCCAACTTTTAATTCAGAAATTTTTTTCATTATCTATCTTGATTCATCAACACAGAAAGTTACTTCTGCTGATGAAGCAGCACTATCTGATACGAGGAAATTTAGTGCATCTGCAATTCGTTGATTGCTAGGTTCTGTTCCTGTAACAGTTCCTGGGAATATTGTAAATAATCTAATTTTAGAATTTAGAACATCACTTAATTCTTGATTTACAGTTGTTGTAAATGGTCTTAGCGCTCCTCTGAAAACTTCAACTTGAGCTCTTTGTGTACCTGTAACTTTACGGTCTACTGGTAAATCCGGACCAATTATCATGATTGCACCTTTGGCATCTTTGTATAATCTTGGATCTTTTGCTCCTCCTGGAACAAAGTGTTCAAGTGCTCTTTGTGCGACTGTTGCAGGAGTCAAAATGAATTTTGCTGTTAGTTCTTCCCATTTTGCCCTTGTTTGTTCAGTTAATTTTGATATTTCTGGTAGTTTTCCAGTGACATGAATTACTGCTAATATTTCTCCAATGTTGGTTTTGGCAGTATTTAGCCATCTTTCTACATCTCCTGGATTTCTAATATCTACTACATGTGAATGAAATTTACTGCTAATCTGCTCTTGGAGTTCTTTTGGGGTTGACTCTGAAATAAAACAAGCTACTTTTCCACCATTCTCCACAATATGTTGGGCCAAAAATTCTACTCTGTCTGCATCTGCCTTATCTGTTGCATCTATTGTTAACACGATTGCTTTTCCCGCAAAGTCTGGTTGATGAACACCCGGAGTTGTGGTTCCAATGTGTGGTTTTACTGGATAGAAGACCCTGTCTCCAGGAATCACTTTGCCGTTTAGTATCTTTGCAATCTCATCATCACACAAATTCAAAACTGATTCTGCAACTTGACCTTGTGAAAGAAATTCTCTGTTTGCAATCATATGTGATGTGTTGTTTTGCACTTTTTCTGCAATTGTTTGGATTTTGTTTAGTAGATTTGTAAATGTCTCAGTTAATTTGGATACGTCTTTACCATTTGCAAGTTTTGCTGCTGCTTTTGCAATCCCTTCTTTGATTGTATTATCATCTTCGCCTAATAATTCTAGTAATTCTCTATTGGCTTTATCTACTTCTACTGGTGAAAGATCTTCAAAACCACTAACTCTCATAAACTCTGCTGCTGCTTTTGGATAAACTGTTTTGTAAATTCTATCTGAATGAACCGGGCCTGGATTTGTTGCAATTGATATGATGCCTTTATCGGTTAGCTCCCATGACATTGCTTCAGCTAATCTGTTTTTTGCACCTTGAGATGCAGTATATGGACTTCTAAATCTGTAAGGTCTTTGCTCTAGGGGTCTTTCTTCAGTAAAGAAAGTTGAAATTGTAATTATTTTTCCTCCTTCTTTCATTACTTTTAGTGCTTGAACAGAACCCCAAAATGTCCCAGTAAGGTGTATTGCTACAGTGCTTTTAAAATCCTCTAATGGAGCATTTGCAAAACAAGTTACAGGACCTGATACTCCTGCGTTATTAATAATATAATCAACGGTAGTATTTTCATTTTTTAAAGTGTTAAACATCTCATTCATTGCTGTTTCATCGGCTACGTCAACTCCGGCAAAAATTTTAACAGATGCCACGCTACCTTGAGGGATTTTTGATTCTAACTCTTTTGCTGCTTCTTGGAGTGGTTCTTTTCTTCTTCCAAGAATGATTACACTTGCTCCGTTTTCAATAAATTTTGTAGCAATGGCTTTACCTATACCTGTACCACTACCTGTTACAAGAGCAATTTTATTTTGAAATTTTAGCATAGATAAACTGTCAAAACTTTTGTGATATTTAATTCGATTGATCTTAGTGACTCATTTTTTCTTGATATCTTTATTTGTGGGTACCCTTCAAGATTTTATATGCATGATTCAGAACCTGACACTTTTGTATATCAAACATGGCCTGAGAAGTTTTCAAGTATGCTAAAGGAGATCGGCATAGATTCTGTATCAAAAGATATTGGAACTGATGAAGTTGAAAAAGGTGATTACTATAGTAGATATTTTGCTCAAACCCCTAGAATGATAACAAATAGAGGATGTCTTGATGTTAAGAACTCTAATATCGACGTAATTCAAATTATTCAGAAGGGATAAAAATGCAAGATCCAAATCCAATGCCTTGGGGTGCACTAGATAGATTTCAAGCACATTTTATTGTAAGAAAGGATGTTGGAAATTCTGTTGGTAATTATGTTGCAAAGACAAAATTGACAACAAAGGGACATTTTGGTTCTAAAAGAATAGTCAAAGTAGAGTGGGATGGACCCGGAAGTCTTGCAACAAAACTAAATGGTGATCTTGAATTAAATGAATTAATTGCAAAGCAATCCCTAAAAGATGCAACAATCTATGTTGAACCTACAGATGGTGCAGTGAGAATTAGGAGTAAATGGGATAATCATATTTCTTTTGGAATATCAAAAGAACTTTTTGAAATTTATGATAAAATAGCTGGCCACATAAAATCTATCTAAGCCTTCCACCAATCTAAAGCAAGAAAATCGACCTTGTCTTTTCCTTTTGGAATTGCTAAGATGAATTGTTTTCTAACTGTAGTTGCAAGTCTTCCTGCAAGAACTATTCCTGTAGATGAAATAGATTCTGTTCTGTTGTATACTTGAATCAGATATGGGGCATGATCAATTCCTGGCCCTTTTTCATACACTGCAAAGTCACATCCAAACTTTATTCCTGGGTTTATGATGTATCCTTTGTCTCTGAAATTTTTATACACTAAATATTTTTTATCAAAATCATGATACTCTTTTTTACAAATTTCAATTAGTTGTTCTGCTGTTAACTTTTGTTTTTTTGTATCTATTGTAATTTTTTTATTTTCAAGAAGATACAACCCTTCAATTAGATCTAAAATTAGAGGAGCATCAATTTCTTCTGGTATTGGTTTTGGTATTCCAATCGGTTTTCCATAATACCCTTGGCTGAAAAGTTTTCTAGAATCCTCGATGTTCCAAACAATTATTCTGTTTTCAATTAATTCGCTTTTCATAGTTAATTTGTAATGTTTAGTGTATATGAATTCTAATGTACAACATAAAAATAAAGTAAAATGTGAAATGGTGTTTTTAAAGACTCAACGCAAGTAAAATAAAGGAATCTGATACTCGTTGGCATTTATCTGCCATCTCTTCAATTCCTTCAATTACATCTTTCATTAACATAAGCTCTTTTGTATTTGATACTTCGTTTAGAAGTTTTATTGTTGCTTGTCTGTATTTTATGTCAATTTCTCTTTCGATGGTTTGAGTTTCTTGAGCCAATTCAATTGCATTAGCAGTGTTTGTATTAAGACTTCGAATGATTTCATTCAATTTGTATACTTCATCTACAACAAGTTCGATTAACTTGGTAAGATCTTTGTCAAGTTTTGCACTCTTTAATGTAGTTGGTTTTACATTTGAAAGCTTGAATGAAATTCCTGTGATGTAACCTGCTATTTCATCCATTGTATATGCTGTATTTAGAAGATTTTCTCGATTCATGATTAATCCTCCAACATCTGCAACTTCTCTTGTGATCTTTCTTCTTAGATTTTCTACCTCTTCTTCTATTGTAGAAATTTGTTCAAGAGTGTTTTTGATTCCAGTTTTGTCTTTCTTCATCATTAGATCTGGAAGTGTTGCTAGTTCTCTGGCAGCATTTAGGATTCTGTTTATTTCGTCTTGTAAAACTGCTATAGCCTTTCTTTTTGCTTGAACTTCAAGCTCTCCGCTATACATAACAGAATGTAAAAAATCCACAGGTAATTTAAATCCTCTATGATTTTTGATATTTTTTGAGCACGATTATATCAAATTTTTATCATGTGCCACTTTTTTTTGCCCTTTGTAAAGTGTAATTACCTCTTCATTAGTTGATGCATCTTCAGCTGCTTTTTCTAATCTAATCTTCCCAGTAAACTTTGGAAATCTCAAAGCTAGTCCTACTCCTTTTCTAATTACATCTCTTGCAGCTTTGTGAATTGGGCTGAGTGTAATTTCTGAAGCTACAACTTCGATAACTAATTCTGGCTCAAACCAAACATCAGCTTCCATCTCGCTCTGAATTCGAGGGTTTTTTTTGATTGTGACTTTGGGATTTAGGATTTGATATAATTGATCTAAACTATCATCTGAAAACCCTGTCCCGACTTTGCAAATACTTGTGAAAACATCTTCATCATCATCATATGTTGCAAGCAATAGTGTTCCATAATTTCCAGTTCTTCTTCCTTTTCCAAAAAACCCGCCTACTACAACCAGATCTAAACTATCTCCTAATTCGTTTTGATACTCTCTTTTTAGCTTTAACCAATAACTTCCTCTTGAACCTGCTTGATATGGTTTGTCTAACTGTTTTAACATCAGACCCTCGCTTCCAGAATTGATACTGTTCTCTAAAAAGTCCTCAATGTCATTTTCGTTTCTAACTACTTTCATTGGTATGTATTTTGCAAAATCATCTTCTTTGACAATTTTTTCTAATTTATCCCTCCTTTCTTCATAACTTAACTTCAAACAACTTTTATCATTGCAATACAGTATATCAAAAAAATTAACTGTAATTGGATACTGTGTAACTGCTTTTTCGATTTTGTATTTTCGTCTTCTATGCATTAATTCTTGAAACGGTAAAAATTCTCCCGTGTTCTCATTGATTGCAACAGCTTCGGCCTCTAGAATTGCGTTATCTGCCTGAATGCATTGCGGAATTTTTTCAATGATGTCTGGATAGTAACTTGAAATATTTTCTAAGCTTCTTGAGAATAATATTACTTTATTTCCTTCTACGTGAATTTGCACTCTCTCTCCATCTAATTTGTATTCAGCTGCAAATTCATTTCCTAGTTTTTCAATTGCTTCTTGTTCACTCTTCACCCTATCTGCAAGCATTGGTCTGATTGGATTAAATAAAATAATTTCAAATTTCTCTATACCTAAAATCCCTTTTGTTGCAATTGTTTCTGCAACTTTTCCTAAATCACTTGAAACATTGTATGCATGTTCTAAAATTTTTCTATTCTCTTTGTTTCCAGAAAAAGCTATTGCTAATGCATCCATTACTGTATTCTCAGCAATTCCTAAACGCAAAGTTCCCAATAAAATCTTCAAAATATAACTGGCCTCTAATGGTGTTGCATCATTTAGTAAACTGGAGATGTATTTCATCTTCATGTCTTGAGAGCGTGATCCTTCTGATTTTGAAATTTTAAACAGTGTCTCGTACACTCTCTCTACTGTAATGTCTTCTACAAGAAATGTTGTTTGTGTTTTCTGTTCTAAAATAATTGCTGCTGCATGCCCAATATCTCCGCCTTTTCTATATTCGTCTTCTATTTTTTTAATCTGAATTCCTGAAGATTTTGCAATGGCCCTTATTGCAAGTTTTTCTGCAACGCCTAACTCAATTCCTTCAAAATCTGGTCTTAACTTTCCTTGCAATAGATATACGATTTTTGAAATAACATTGTGAGGTGTTTTTTCAAACAATTCGACTAGAATTTTTGTCAACTCTAACCTCTTTGCAGTTGATTCCATTTTGAAAAAAGAATCAGCTAAGATGGAGAACTCCATTCTAAATCATAATCTATTCCCGAATAAAAGTATGAATCTTAAATGTATCTGAAAATTGTTGGTTTGTCTGATTTTGGAAGATCTGATACAAGGGCAAAATTGCATAACGGGTAATCTTTTTTGTATTGTTTCATAAAACTCCATGCCACGTCATGAGTTTTGAATTCAGTTCTTATTCCATCTATCTTTGATTTTTTTCCAAACACATCAAAAACCACCACTGAATATTGCTTGGGGCGATTATGAGGTTTAGCTTTGAGAAGCCATGCTAGTGCAAAAATAAACACTGCTCCTAAAATCACATACTCTCCAGCTATTTTGAAAAATGCTAAAATTATTCCTGGGATAGTTTGACCAAACAAAACTGCCATGAAATTTGAAAACGAAATTACCGCTAGTGCTGTGAATATGTAAGTTTTCCAATCAAAGATTTTTTGAAAACCAATCATTGTGTAATTTTGGTACGTTGTTTTGGCTATTAACTATTCCCTATGATTGAATCTAGTAATATGGCTAATCTGGATCTTCGTAATTTTCTTTCTTTTCACCACTGGAAGTTTCTTCCATAGGTTTCATCTTACTTTCTAGAACATCCATTCTAGCTCTGTATCCTTCAGCATATTCTAATTCTGATGGAACAAGTGTTGCCGGATGAATGAATCCTTGACTTCTAATTGCCATTGCTTTCTTTGTTGCAATCTCTCTAATGTAGTCCCAATCAGGTGTTGAGAATCCATCAAATGGACCAGTTAGCTTTCCATTATGCATGCTAAACACTAATGCCTCTACTATTGGAATACAAAAGTTGATTGTAGCAGCTGAGTTTAGTTTTACAGGCATCAATGGCATGTTGTGACTGCCTCTGGTATTTCCTGCAACAAAATGTGGATTGTTAAATACACTTCCTACTTCTTCAGTAGCTGGAAAATTCTTTTGAGTTCTAACGATGCAAATTGGATCATCCTTTCCAACATATGTGCCTGCAATATTGTGTAGTCTGTCTGTAGATGCATCAAGAATTGGTTCTCCATCTTTTGTATAAACAGAATCTACTACATATCTGCCAGGATACATTAATGCAGCTTCCAATGTTGGTTTGTCTTCCCATAATTCTAATTCTGCAATCTGAGCTTTTTCTACATCCATAATGTGGAATTTGACACCTTTGGCAAGACTTTTGTTTACAATTAATCCTGTATTGCTAAGTGCATCTACAAACATTCTGTAAATTGGATAATTAAATGCCCCTGGTTCTGTTTTATCTGCTGCAAATACTGTAAATGCTTCATTTGGCCTTTCCTCAAATTCTAATTCTGCAACTCCTGGGCCCATTCCTTTTACATTTCCTGAAAATGAATCTTTAAGCAAATCTTGTCCTGCTCCATAGAGTCCTTCTTCTTTTGCAACTTTGGTTCCTGCCATGAAAGCATCCCATGCTAACTTGTGGATCTGTTGATTGTCCACCCCATGTGTATGTGTCATTACAATGTGGGTATCGTCTCCACAATAACCGATATAGTGATCTATGAGCAAGTCTGAAGAATTTTTTACTGTATTTTTAATTGCATCAAGTAGTCTGTCGCTTGGTTTTGTGTGGCCTCCAACTCCTCCAACGTCTGCTTTGATAACGGAAACTGTAATTTTCATATCTACCATTTTTGCCCCTTTGATTTATGTGCTTTTAGCAAAGTCTTGTGATCTGAAATTAATTGATTTTTTTTTAATTTTTCTTCAAAAATTCATAACAGTAATAAATGCCCTCAAATACGCTCTTCATATGGCAGATAAACCACACTTGAACCTGATTGTTACAGGTCATATTGATAATGGAAAATCAACAACTATGGGTCATTTCTTGATGGATCTTGGTGTTGTAGATGAAAGAACAATTGCAGCACACGGAGCCGAATCCGAGAAGACCGGAAAAGGTGATACTTTCAAGTATGCATGGGTTATGGATAACATTAAAGATGAAAGAGAGAGAGGTATTACAATCGATCTAGCTTTCCAAAAGTTTGAGTCTCCAAAGTACTTCTTTACTTTGATTGACGCTCCTGGTCACAGGGACTTTATTAAAAACATGATTACTGGCGCTTCTGAAGCAGATGCAGCTGTTTTAGTACTATCAGCAAAAGAGGGTGAAACCGATACAGCAATTGCTGCAGGTGGTCAAGCAAGAGAACACGCATTCTTGCTAAAGACACTCGGTGTAGGCCAACTAATTGTTGCAATCAACAAGATGGATGCAGTAGACTACAAAGAAGATGCATACAATGCAGCAAAAGAAAAAGGTGAAAAATTAGTAAAATCTGTAGGTTACAAACTAGAAAACGTACCATTCATTCCAGTTTCTGGATGGAAAGGCGATAACTTGGTTAAAAAATCTGAGAATATGGCTTGGTACAAAGGAAAGACATTACTTGAAGCATTTGATGACTTTACAGTAGCTGAAAAACCAATTGGTAAACCACTACGTGTTCCAATTCAAGATGTTTATACAATCACTGGTGTAGGAACTGTGCCTGTAGGTAGAGTAGAAACCGGTGTAATGAAAGCCAATCAAAAAATCGTCGTGATGCCATCTGGCGCACAAGGTGAAATCAAATCAATTGAAACTCACCACACTGAAATGCCATCTGCAGAAGCAGGTGATAACATTGGTTTCAACTTGAGAGGTATTGAAAAGAAAGATATCAAGAGAGGAGATGTTCTTGGTACTCCTGATGCACCTCCAATGGTTGCAAAAGAATTCAAAGCACAAATTATTGTAATTCATCACCCAACAGCAATTGCACCTGGTTATACACCAGTAATGCACGCACACACTGCACAAGTTGCAGCAACTGTTACTGAGTTCCTCCAAAAGATCAACCCAGCAACTGGAGCTGTTGAGGAAGAAAATCCAAAGTTCCTTAAAGTTGGAGATTCTGCAATTGTAAAAATCAGACCAGTAAGACCAACTTGCATAGAAACTTTCAAAGATTTCCCTGAAATGGGTAGATTTGCTCTCAGAGATATGGGCGCAACTATCGCAGCAGGAATCGTTAAAGAGATTACTGAAGAGTACAAACCATAGGCGTATATTTATGACACAAACCGCCCGTGTTAAACTCACTTCCACCAGTCTTCCAAAATTAGATGGTGTATGCGGTGAAATAATGGGTATTGGTAAAAAAACTGGTGTCAAAGTTAAAGGTCCAACTCCACTCCCTGTGAAACGATTGCATGTTGCTACAAGAAAATCTCCATGTGGAAACGGAACTGAAACCTATGAAAAATGGGAGATGAAAATGCATAGAAGAATAATCAATATCAACGCTGATGATAAAGCAATTAGACAACTGATGCGACTGAAAATTCCTGATGATGTATACATTGAACTCTCTCTTACATAATCTGGTAGCCTTAAATTATAGAAATTTTGATGATAAACATGGTTGAAGATAACTTTGATGAAGTAGAAGAAACTCCTGTTGAGACATTTGACGTAAATTATTCCTGTCTTAGATGTGGGACAACTGTTTCAAATACTGAACTATCTCGATTGCCTGAAATCAAATGCATCTGTGGATTTAGAGTCTTTACTAAAGTACGACCACCAGTAGTAAAGACAATAAAAGCAATTTAATTATCTGTCTTTTTTGTAACTGTGTTCTCTTTGCAAATGCGTTCTCATATCTTCCATATTTGAAAAATATTTGTTACATTCTTTACAATCATATTCTAAATCTTTTCCATGAACAATTTGTTTATGATTCATCAACTCTTCTTCTTTTGAGAATTTTTTCTCACAGATGTCGCATTTACTTTTTCTAAAAAATCCCAAGATTATCCAAACTCTGCTTTCTTTTCATCCCAACAAGTTCTACATAACTGCCCTTCTATTTTCCATTTGCCTTTTGGGTTGTATCTGATTAATCCCATTTTTCCTCCACATATTGCACAAAAGTTTTTTGCTTTTCCGTGTGATTCTTCTTTTTTATCAAAACATGTTTTGCATAACAATCCTTCCATATCCCATTGCCAACGCGGTTCCCACAAATCTGTAATCTTTTGAGTATTACCACACTCTACACATGGCTGTCGAACTTTACCTTCATAGTATTCTTTTGATTTGTCAAAGTGACAATCTCCACAAAGCGGACCCTTAACATTCCATTCTCGTTTTGGTTTGTGTTTGTGAGTTAGTTCCTTATTACAAATGCTACAATATGATGGCTTTTTGGAAAATAGTCCCATGTCTATGTTAATTTCAATAAATTAATTATTAAATGTAATAAAAAATAGAGAATTAGAGTTTTAGTAACCCTGTTCCTCTGTTGACTGAAATGTACATCCCATCTACTTTTGGAATACTTGTTTTGTACATTTTTCCAAGTTCTATCTTAGATGTTCCCTTTGCGCTTTGGATCTTCAGACCACTAATTTTTCCAAGTTTTCCCTCTTGTGATTTCTTGAAACTTTCGCCAGCCCAATTCATTGATTTCAGAGATTCTTTTATTGTATGAGTCCCTTTTCCGGTACTTCTCACGACAATGGTGTCTATGAAATTAATTCCTGACATTATCTCTTATTGTGCAAAAATAACTCATAACAACTAGTTAGATATCTTACAAATCAATTAGCTAATTGTAAAATTATATGCATAAAATACCCTCATTTAGAAAATAAAAATAATAAAAACAAAATTGTATTATTGTTTTAAGATTTTCTCAAGGGCCTGACTTGCATTAAGCATGCCATTTCTCTTGGCAAATTCTTCGATCATTTTGTATTGTTTTTCTGTAAAACATACTGGCATTGAACGTCTTTCCATGAATGATCCTTGTATTTTTAACTAATATCCTTTTCTCTGATTTTTCAAGAAAAATTGTAAAATTACTTGTAAAAATACGAAGATTTTTCAACCCAATTTCTCAATCTTGGATATGACAAAGAAATGTCAGATACTAGTAATTGGACATAATACTAATGGTTGCAGACCTGAGCATGAAAAAATTGCTTATGAGGTGGGCGTTGAAATTGCCAAATCCAAATCTGTTTTGATTTGTGGTGGATTGGGTGGAGTGATGAATGCAGTTGCTCATGGTGTACATGACTCTAATGGAATTGCAGTTGGAATTATTCCTCAGGATGATCCAAAAATGGCAAATGAATACTGTGATATTGTAATTCCTACTGGAATGGGTCTAACACGAGATTTTCTCAATGCTCTAAGTGCAGATGGTGTGATAATTATTGGTGGAGGTTCTGGAACTCTATCTGAAGTATGTGCAGCTTACATGCACAAAAAACCCATGGTTGCAATCAGAAAAATGGGAGGTACAGTTGAACCATACATTGATGGCTTTCTTGATCATAGAGAAAATATCAAGATAATTGGCGTTGATTCTTCCAAAGAAGCGGTGGAAAAAATTCTGGAATTAACTACTCATAGACACTAGTAATGGATCTGGTTTGTAAAATTCTCCATTCTTCTCAGCTAGTTTGTTTAATTCATTGACAATATTTTTAATTCCTATTTGTTTTGCTGTTTCAAATAATGGTTTTTTCAATCCTAATCCTAATTGTGCAGCCTTTTCGATTTCTTCAATGTCGCTTGCACCATTTGTGACAAGCCATGCTGCATTGTTTAGAATGTTTGCAACTAACTGAATAGGATCACACTTTGTTGCCAATTCTTCAGAAAGTGTAACTCTCTCATATTTGTCATCAGAATATTTGTAAAATCCCTCGCCCGATTTTTGTCCAAGTTTTTTCTCATCAAACATTTTCTCAACAAGTGGGTGTGGGTTGATTACTTTTTTATCTCTTAAATGCATCTCTACTGTAGCTTTGTGAATAACATCCATTCCAGTAAAATCTGCCAACTCAAATATTCCCATTGGGAATCCTAGCTTGAATTTTACTGCTGAATCTATTTCTTCAAGAGTGGCACCAGTTCTGTCTTTTAGATAACATGCCTCATGAACCATTGGAATGAATAATCGATTAATGATAAAACCTGGAACATCTTTTCTGCAAATAACTGCTTGTTTGTTCACTGATTTTACATAATCTTGTGTAAGTTCTGTAACTTCTTTACTTGTTTTTTCTCCAGGAATTATCTCAACTAACTTCATCAGTTGTGGTGGGTTGAAAAAATGAATCCCAATAAATTTTTCAGGACGAGAAGTTGTGTTTGCAATCTCTGTTATTGGAAGTGTGCTTGTATTTGATGCAAAAATCACTCCAGGTGCTGCTACTTTGTCTAATTCAGCATATACTTTTTTCTTTAAATCCATAATTTCTGGAACTACTTCAATTACGAGTTCTGCATCTTTTACTGCTTCAGTTAAATCAACTACTGGTTTAATTCTTGAAAAAATTGCATCTCTTTCTTCTTTAGAAATTTTTTCTTTAGAAACTAGTTTGTCTAAACTCCATTTTATTTTCTCCATTGCTTTGTCTAAAAATGACTGCTCGATATCTCTTAGAACTACATTATATCCTGCAGTTGCTGAAACTTGAGCAATTCCATGCCCCATTACTCCAGACCCTAAAACTGTGATGTTTTTAATTGACACTGCTCTAAAAAATCGAGTATCCTTTATAATGTATTTCCAAATTTTAGAAAACCATGGGCTTGTTCAAACGTAAGAAAGATGATGAGAATCAAACCAAATGTGAAACATGTGGTACAGAATTACATGATCCTGAACGCTTGAAACGACATATGAAAAAAGCACATGGAAATGTACCTGCAAAGAAATTAGATCCAAATGCAGGAGATGGCGGTACATGGTAACATGGAACTAAGTTCTAGCCAAAAGGCAGGATTAGTTTTTGGGGGTGCATTTGTTGTAGCAGGAATAGTACTGTCCACACTTGTATTCCCATTTTGGAATCTAATTAGAGAAGATGTCTTTGAAGAAGTGGTTATTTTGAGTAACGATAATGGAGTTTGCTATATTGAGACTAGTGATAGTATTCCGAAAATAATTGAGAATTGCAATCTAAATCCTGGTGATACTGCCACAATCAAATTTGGTCAAGGTTTAGCATGGGCAAGCATTGTCAGCCCATAAATAGATGATTTAATATTCTGATTATTCAAATTTCAAATGTGGATTGTATATTTTGTAAAATTATTTCAGGGGATATTCCAGCTAAAATTCTAAGCCAAACTGAGCACTCAATATCTTTTCTTGATGCGTTTCCGCTAGCAAAGGGACATGTGCTTGTAATTCCAAAAAATCATCATCAAAAAATTCAGGACATGAGTGTTGGGGAGAATGCTGATTTGTTTTCACTAGTGCATTCTATGATATCTAAAGTAGATTCAATAACTGGTGCGACATTGGTTGCAATTCACAATGGCAAAGATGCAGGACAGGAAGTACCACATGTTCATGTGCATCTAGTTCCACGAAGTAGTTCTGACTCAGCTGGTGCCATTCACAGCATGTTTAACTCTACATTGAAACTCTCTGAAAATGAAATTGATGAATTGTACAATAAACTAAAAAACTAACTTCAATAAGGATACAGTCTTTCTTTTGTATCGCTATTTTCTACAATGATTGCTTTTGTTGGGCAAGTCTCTGCTGCATTCATGATTTTATTTACTCCTGCTCCTCTTTGATTAATTACTGATGATTTTGGATTTGATTTTGATTCTTTATTGATTAGAAAAACATCTGGTGCAATAATTTCACAACTACAGCATCCTATGCATCTGCTTTTATCGACATCGACAAAAAGATTTGGTTGCTGTTTTGGTTCTTTGGCTTTATCAAATTCCCCATTCTTGCCATCTGCACGTACTCGCGCGTTATAGTCCTCCCAGAATTTTCGTTCATACTCTTTCCAAAAATCAGGATCCCCCTCCTCAAACTCTCTAGTGTATTTTCCCCAGTCTTGCTGAGGGATGTCTTCTGGTGCTCCCCACTGTGGTTTTCTTCTATAGTCTGTTTTTGCACTTGATTTGTATTCTCCATCTTTTTTGTTTTCAGAATTTGTAGTTTGATTATTTTTTAGCATGTGATATGCTTCTGTAATTTTCTTAAATTCCGAATCTTCTTTTAGGCCCTTATTTTTGTCAGGATGATATTCTAATGCCAGTTTTCTGTAGGCTGCCTTGATCTCTTCTTGTGATGAATCATGATTTACTTTTAATATCTTAACAGCTTGGTATGTATTCACTAAAACTACAACCTGGTTGTATCTTAAAAATAATTTGCCTAAATCAAACCTGGTTTGAAATTATTCTAGGATTGTTTCATCGGTTGCCTTCCAGGCAGGTTCAACTATGCATAAAAATCTCAAATCTACTGTTCCTGTGTTTTCAATAAATTGCTCTGAATTTGGAGGGACAAAAATAGAGTCATCTTTTTGAAGATTGAAAAATTCATCATCTACTTTGAGTCTCCCACTACCTTCTAAAATATAATAAATTTCTGATGATTTGATTTTGTGAAGTTTAGATTTTTTCCCCGGCTCTAGTGTGAATTGAGCTAAACTGTAATTGATTCCATTTAGGGTATTGTGAGGATGAAAATATTGCTTGATGTTTGTTCCTTCATCGCCTTGAATCGATTCTATTTCAGAATTTTTTCTCAATGACATTGTTTCTAAATGATGTTGGAAACATTAGTTTTAAAATCTGATTCATACCAAGTAGTTTTGTATGATGCATTTTTTTTAGGTAGAATATTTATTGCAATATGTGAGAATGTCTTTTTCTTGTCAATTGAACCATGAGTGTGCAAAACATGGGCAGGAATATGTACAATGTCTCCTTCATTAAGTGAAATTCTCTCTGTTCTTTTTATTTTAAAGTCTGATTTTCTTGTACCGTATTTTCTAAAAATCTCAAGACTCCCTTTTCCTTTTGTTACCATTAATACCTGATTTCCATCGTGCTCATGAAGCTTTGTTCTAGAGCCATTCTCAAAGTGTACATGATAGATGTCTTGATCTTTTGATTTTATTTTCTCTGATAAGACCTTCATCCATGTTTTACCTGTAAACCAATTTGGATTTACTTTTCTTTTATCTCCAGAACCAAAAATGTTTGATTTTTTCATACTAAATCTTACTCAGTATCTTCTTTTTCTTTTCTAGAAATTCCTTTTGAGTGATAACTCCTGATTTTTTTAATTGACCAAGTTTTTCAAGTAATTCTAATTCTTCTTGTGTACTAGTTGTCATCTTTTTTGCAGATGCCATACCTTCACTGATTTTATTGACTCCTTTCTTTTTTAATTCCATACTCTCTTTCTTTGCTTTTGCTGACAATTCTTTGCTAACTTTTGATGCTTCCTTTGCAGTTAGTTCTCCAAGTTCAACTGCTTCATCTAATGCTTCATCTGCTTTTTTAATTCCTTCTTGAATTGCCTTGTCTGCTTTTTTTAAAAACCGTCCAATATATCCGCCTTTTTTTGCTGTTGCCATGATTCTTGTTTAATCTTAATTCTATTATCTCTTTCTTTTCTGAATTGGTTTAATACAAGGAAATACATAATTTAGTTAGTTTTGACAGAGAAGAATTTTGATGTAAAAACAATCGTAATTAGAAAAAATATGGAGGAAGATGAAGCTCTAAAAGTAATTGAGCAAAAAAAGACTGATCCTTTCAAATCACTACTATCAAGACCAAAAAAAGAAGACATTCATCTTGATTCTATGAAGTTATACTATGAGTGCTCATTAGTTATCTCAGCAAAATACAGTGCAGATTATTTCAGAAAAGCCGTACATACAATTGATGTTGATTCTAATGTTCATGAGATTGTAATCGGTGATGGCATTTTCCCGGTTCGCTCAAAATCTGGATTGGAGAAAACCTTTGTTGGAAAACGAGGAAAAAACAAAGTCGATATCAATCTAGAGGAGCATGTATTTGTTGAAGAAGAAGACGAATTGACATTTGACAATCATGGGATGGAAACAGAACTTCCATTCAAAATTGACTCAAAGAGCATTGAGAACTATCCCCAAAGAATACTAGAAGAGAATCAGCATACTGTAAAAAAGCTTGAATTTCCATACGAGTCTGGAATTGAGAAACTCAAAATTCATCTAAAAAAACCACTAGATCCTGAAGTAAGAGATCTTAAAGAGGACTTTGTATTACATGATTTAACAGAAGTTTATGTTCCAATTTTTGAAGCACGATTATCTGATCCAAAAAAGAAAGTTGAAATTATTAGAATAGATGCAGTAAGAAAAAAGATTCTATAATTTTACTAGTTTTCTAAACTCGTCATTACTGTGAAGTTTTTCAAATATCTTTTCTTCTTTTGCCCACTTGCGAATGATTTTAGGATTTTTAGAAATTGCTTGTCTTAGCAGATTTAATGACTCTGAAAGACTTCCCAACTCTGCTTTACTTCTTGATTTTGCATAAATGATATTTACATTGTCCTTGTGCTTTGATAGAATCTTGTCAAAAATCTCAATTGCCTTTTCATGTTTGCCTAACTCTGCAAGCTCAATTCCTCTGTGAAATAATGCATCCATGTGACTTGGATTATTTTTGTAAACACTATCAAAACAATTCAGTGCCTCCTCATGTCTTTTGAGTTTGCCTAAGATTATTCCCTTGTAAAATAATGCATTTGGTTTTCTTGGTTCAATTGTTATTGCCTTTTCTAATGTTGTAATTGCTTCTTCGTGTTCTTGGAGTTTATCAAGTAAGACTCCTTTGTTAAAATATGACGGAGCATGTTTTGGGTCTGCCTCAATTGCCTTGTCATAACATTCTGCAGCATCTTGAATATTTCCCATCTCAGCCATTGCAATTCCTTTATTGTTGTATGCTTGTGCATCTTTTGGATTGATTTCAAGTAATTTATCAAAACATGTGACTGCATCACTATACTTTTTGATTTGATTTAGTGCCAATCCCTTATTGTATAATGCTGATGCGTTTTTGGAATCTTGTTTTAGAACTTTGTTAAATAGTGAGATTGCCCCCTTTGGTTGGCTCTTCTCCATTAGTGACATTGCATTATAGAGCAAATCTTCAATGTTTTCTTTTGAGCCAAACAGTCCCATAATTTTGAAAATAATGTACTGCTATTGAAAGTTTGGCTTAGCCTAAAGATTTGAATTTCTTTATTGCCTCTTTTGCCATTTCTTCTTGTTCTTTGGCAGAGGTATTTGTTGGATCATCCGTGGCATATGCTTCTTTTTCTTCTTTTTTCTTCATACTATTTCATTCTTGAACTAAAATATAAAATCCCTTTGAAGCAACACAAAATAGTTGGTTAGAATTCTAATCTCCAACGGCTTTGTCAGATATGTTAAATGCTTTCCATTTTTGTTACAATATTTAGGCTGGCAAAAATAATGATTTAAAAGAAAAAATGCTCATCTTAAACAAGAAATTATCATCTTGAAAGAATTATTGAATAATTTGGAAAATAAAATATCCAAACAATGAGAAAACTTAGAAGAGCAATAAGACAAGTTATACTATGGAAAAAATTTCTTGGGCAAATAAAGAGAATTTTGAAGATGCAGAGTTTGTTGTCATAGGCATACCTGATGAATCTCAATCTCATGCACTAAGAAGGGGAACAGAAGAGGCGCCATCTAGAATTCGACAAATATCTAATCAGAGAGACACCTATTCAAGAGAAGATAAAATCATACTCGGAAGACCAACACATGGTACTGAAAAAAATGTATACGATTACGGTGATATCACAAGAGACCAAATAGAATCAGTCTATGAGAAGATTTCTCAATCAAAGATACCAATAACTATTGGAGGAGATCACTCCTTGACAAGTAAAATAATTAACACAATAGCAAAACATAGAGGAAAAATTTCACTTGTTTATTTTGATGCACACCCAGATTTTGTTAGTTCCTCTACAAATTACTATGGTTCTGTGGTAAATGATGTTTTATCTAACATCCACATAGATTCAAGCTTGGAGATAGGTATTCGTACTCCAGAACAAGAAGAGTTAGACAACATAAAAAAATACAATTTAGAAATCATCACTCCCATAGACATTAAAGAAAAAGGAATCAAAAGTATTGCAAGGAATATTTTAGACAAACTTGGAGACAGAGTCTACATTTCATTTGACATGGATTGTATAGATCCATCATTTGCACCAGGTGTATCTGTTCCTGTACCTCTGGGTATTGACAGCAATGATGCCGTATATTTATTACAAAAAATTGCACAAAGAGGTATTGTAGGTATGGATATCATGGAAGTTTGTCCCAGCTTTGATGTAAAGGATAGAACATCGCACTTAGCATCAAGGTTAATTGGAGAGGTTCTGTATTCCTCGGAGACTCAAAATGGTTGAATTTGAAAATGAATTCACTTGGGGAAATGCAGTATCACAAAATACAGTTGATAAATTCCATGACTTGTTTGAAAAAGCAATAAAACAGGTAAAGTCCAACTTTGGAAAAAAATACCCAATGATAATTAATGGAAAAAAGATATTTTCAGATGATTGTTTTAAAGTAAGATCTCCTGCAGACACAAATCTAGTTCTTGCAGAATTCCCAAACTGTACTGAAGAAAATGTACTTGATGCTGCAAATAGTGCAAAAGCAGCATTTTACAAGTGGAGTGTCATTCCATACCAGGACAGAGTAAAGATATTTTGTAATTGTGCAGATGCCATGTCTAAACAAAAATTCTATCTTGCAGCATCCATGACTTTTGAGAACGGAAAAAATAGGATAGAGGCAATGAATGATGTTGATGAAGCAATAGACTTTTTGCGCTTTTATTCATACCAACTAGAAAAAAACGAAGGATTCTGTAAAAAAACACCTCATCCTAATCCTAGAGAAAAAACTATGACAGTGCTAAAACCATATGGGGTATGGGGAATAATTGCTCCCTTTAATTTTCCATCTGCAATAGCAATAGGGATGACCACTGGTGCATTAATTACTGGTAATACTGCAGTGCTAAAGCCTGCTAGTGCAACACCCCTTTCATCTTACTTTTTTGTAGAGAATTTGTTTGAGCATGTTCCTGCAGGCACAATAAATTTTGTAACCGGAAGCGGTTCAGTTGTTGGAAAATCACTTGTTGAAAATCCCAACATCGAAGGAATTGCTTTTACAGGATCACGTGATGTTGGAGTAGCAGGAGCAAAAAAATTTACAGAAAAAAATCCAAAACCATTCATTGCAGAAATGGGAGGTAAAAACCCAGTAATTGTAACTAAAAATGCAGATCTAGAAAAAGCAGCAGAAGGGGTAATGAGGGCAGCGTTTGGATATGGAGGCCAAAAATGTAGTGCCTGTTCTAGAGTATATGTTCAAAAAGAAATTCTAAATGAATTTACTGAAAAGATTTTAGAAAAAACAAAATCACTAAAAATTGGAAAGCCTTGGTTGCAAGATTCATTTTTGGGTCCTGTAATAAACAAAGAAGCAGTAGACAAATTTGAAAGATCTGTCGAGATGGCAAAAAAAGATGGCAAGATAATTTTTGGCGGAAATATTCTAAAAAATTCTGATTATGACTCGGGATTTTTTGTTGAACCAACTATTGTAACTAATCTTCCAAAAAACCACAAATTAATTACCGAGGAATTGTTTTTGCCATTTCTGTGCATAGACACATATGATGACTTTGATGATGCGATAGATCTTGCAAATAATACAGAGTATGGATTAACAGCAGGAATATTTTCTGAAGACAAACAACAAATTGATGAATTTTTCAAAAAGATTCAGGCAGGAACAGTATATGCTAATCGTGCATCCAGTGCAACTACTGCAGCTCTAGTTCAAGCTCAGCCCTTTGTTGGATGGAAGGCATCAGGAACAACTGGAAAAGGAGCCGGAGGGGAAAATTATTTGCAGCAGTTTTTGAGGGCGCAAACTCAAACCTTGTGTGACTGAATAAAGGAGTTTCCAAGAAGCAAAATATTCCGCTTTCTCTCCTTTAGCCTCCTAATGGAGTAAGGAAGCCAATTTGTACCATAAGGGATGTAGTCAGATACTACAAATCCTTGTTTTACTAGTTTTAGTTTTAATTCATCTCGTACTCCTTTTAGAAACTGAAATTCAAACTTGACATCATTTTCTTGTGCTAGTTTTACTGCTAGATTGATTAGAGTAGCGTCATGTGTGGCAATTCCAAACTCATTTCCTGTTTCAAACAACAGTCTCATAATTTTTTCATAGTTAGAATCTACATCTTGCTTTGTTGTAAACGCAATCTCCTCATCTTCTTTGTATGCCCCCTTTACTAGACGGATTTTTGCACAGTGCTTAATCAAATCTTTAACGTCATTTAATGTTCGTTTAAGGTTGGCTTGCATAGCAATCCCAATTCTCTCATATCTTGAGAACAAATCATAATACATAACAAGCGTTTCATCCGTATGTTCTGAGGACTCCATATCAATCCATACAAAAACATGCGATTTTGTTGCAGTCTTGATTATGTCTTCAAAGTTTTTCAAACATTCTTTGTGAGAAATAGACTGTCCAAGCTGTGTCGGTTTTATGGAAATGGCTCCTCGGATCTTCCATCTTCTAAATGAATTGATGATTTCATTATACTCTGTAATTGCTTCATCAATTGGTTTTTGTTCTGTATGATATTCTCCTAGTTTGTTGACTATTGCGTGTCGTCCATTATCATAAGCAATCTTGGCCGATTTTAAAGCATCTTCGAGTGTACTTCCAGCAATCCATTGTTTAGCAAATCGGAATAACACTTTTTCCATTAGTTGAGTTCCAGAAACCAAATTTGATCTTAACCCATGTAGTACAGAATTAGTATTATCTATTTCTTAAAAGTTTGAAATGTGATTGAGATCTTAACAATCAACAGATATTAAAATCATCATTGCAATTGTTTGAAATTCAGGGATTGCTGATGTATCTGTTATTTCAACTATATGCCTACTAGAAGTGAGTTTGAACAGTTATTGAATATCTATACGTTTTAGAATTATGTGTGTTTTTTGAATAGATTTATTTATGATTTTGACTATATTATGTTTCAATGTTTGTAGAACAAACACAACAAAAAGAATGTCAACTAGATGTTGAACATATGTCATCAGTATTATGGATTCTTGCGGATTCATATTGTCGTAAAATACTTGAAACCATAAAGGAAAAACCAATGTCATGCGTAGAGATTAGCATAGAGACAAAAATCCCCATAAGTACAGTTTACAGACGAATGCAGGAATTACAAGACCAAAAACTAGTACATACAAGCGGAAGTATTACTGAAGATGGGAAGAAATACTTTCTATACAAAAGTAGGGTACAGGCAATACATGCAACATTTGACGGTAAATTGGAACTAAAGGTTACTCGCAAATAATCTAAAATTCTTTGGAAATTATATCCTATTTGACTATGATTTCATGTCACTACAGTTAGTTGAATTAATATTTTTACTTATACAACTAAAATGCATGAGGATGGCTATGCCTGATTCAATTTTTGTAAACTCTTCAGTCTATTTTTCCTGGAATTTCTTCGATAAGTCACTCCTTTCCAAACTGGATGAGTTATTTAATTAAATTCGTAGAGTCAATATTCATGATAATCTCTTCGGAATATTTTTAAAAATTATTTCTTCTTTCTACTCTTTTGTGCTTTTTTGATATTTTTTTGTCTGGCTCTTTGTTGCTTTTTTGTTGGTTTGTCCTTTTCAGGAATATTTTTTCTTGGTTTTGCAATAAAAATACTGCCTTTAGATTTTTTAATTGAACCTCTTAAATTTTGTAAGACTTTCTTTATTTTTGAAATATTTGTTTTCAAGTACCCATTTTCTACATATGCATCTTTTTTGCTGATTAACCATGAATGAGTTGCCCAACTCCCACTAGAGCGTTTTCCTGCAATTCTTAGAGTATGTCCTGTTCTTCCTACATCATGTATACGAAATGCTGTGAATTCAGATTTTGGTCTAACAATAATTCTATAATACTTTGCATTTTTACCTGTTCCTGGCTTCTTTCTTGATCTTCCTTCGGGTTGACGAAGAGATCTTTGATGAGAAGTCATATCTTGCCAAGCTTTTTGAGCCTTCCTAATATTTTGTCGTGATGCTTGGATTTGTTTTTGCGTTGTCATACAACTATTTACAAATGTATACTATATCATGATGAATTAGCAAAATAGCTGAAATTATTGTAATTAGCTTAGTGAATATTATTAGATAATACGAATATTGGTAATTATGAATGTTAAAAAAACGTCATCTGTAGAAGAACTTCAAAAAATAATGAAAGCAAAACTAGATGATGGAAAAAATGTTTCAAGAAAAAAAATAAAACGATTGATGAATGATTTTGTAAATTCATAAAAATATTTATGATTACAAACTTGTATCAAAAAATTCAACAAGAGTGTCGGGATTTTGATTAATCAGAGAAAAATCTATTTAGGATAAAATTCCTATGATGAAATGTCATTTGTTTGTAATAATCATCTAATTTTAATCAAAAGTGCTTTTTTGAGACCACTGCATCTGTTTCTTACTGTTACCTCAGTGATTCCTGCAGCGTCTGCAATTTCTTTTTGAGTGGTGCGATCCCCTTGATCAATACTTGCAAGATACAACGCAGATGCTGCAACCCCCATTGGGTGTTTTCCTGCAAGAGCGTTTTCTTTTTTTGCTTTGTTAAGAATTTTAATTGCATTTCGTTTTACTTTTTCTGATAAATCCGCACCGCTTGCAATTTTTGAAATACACGAAACAGAATCAACTACAGGCATCTTTAATTCCAATTCTCTAAATATCACTCTATAACAGACGGTAAGATCTTTTCTTTTTATGCCAATAGATGTTGCAACCTCTTTTATCGTTCTAGGAGTTTCAGATTCGCGACATGCTGCATAAAGCGATGCTGCAATAACGGACGCAATGGAACGTCCTCTAATCAATTTCTTATCTAATGCTTTTCTGTAGATATATGCTGCCTTTTCTATGATTGCCTCAGACAAAGATAGTTTGTCTTTCATTTTTAGTAATTCTGCTAGTGCATTTTGGAGATTCCTGTCTTTGCTGGTTTTAGTTTTGCTCTGAGAATCTAGTTTTCGAAGCTGTTTGAGTGAGGATTTCATAGAAGATGATAAAACATGTCCTGAAGAGTCTTTGTTAGAAGAATTAATCATCGTGCTAAGACCACGATCATGACTAGTTAGTGATGTCTTGTTCCCTGTATGAGATTTGTTTGTAGAAGAATTTGTAAATGTTCTTTCGGGTCTGCTATCAAAAACACTTTCATTAATTACCATACCGCATTTTGAGCAGAATACTTCGTGGGAATCAATATCAGTCATCAAAGAATCTTTGCCACATCTAAGACATTTTTCTTTTAGCATAGACATGATAATGCTCCGGATTTTATTTTATTCACAGTATAACTTTCCATGTTGGGGTATTGTTATCCCAGCACCTGTTATAAAACCATCGATAAGAATAGACAAACAAGATCACAGTTGCAAATGAGTAAAAAACTTGTCAATCATTAAAATTCAAAATTAATTAGTACACATTTTCATGTTTTTAGACATTGTAATTAATTGTGATTCCAGTTTTTTGGGACTTGCAATATAAAAATCAGCATAAAAATGACCATCATCCTCAAATTCATCAGTATCCAAGTTATTATCATGCAAAAGAGATAATGTCTTGTATTGCTCGTCCAAGTCTGAGAATCTCCTTTGACGAATTGGTTTTATGTCACTTTTTATAATAGAATAGCCATATTCATCAAAAGTTTTTTTAATTTTTTCCATATCAAAAATTCTTAAAACTGAAAATGCAAATATTGGCCATTGATTTGGGTTTGAGGAAAAGTTAGATTGCTGTTTTTTGATCAGCTCAAAGAGATTTGAGAATGCCTTGTATCCAATGTATCCTATACAACCAGTTGCAATAATCATATCTGAGCGAGGTATTTCTTTTATTGGCAGATTTCCAGTCTCTAAATTAACACATATTCCTTTTTTGCATAATTTGACATCTTCGGAGAATGTTAAAGCAGGCTCAGATATGTCAATTTGATTAAAACTTAATGTGTTATCGGTAGGAAGTTCTTCAAAGAATTGCTTGGTTTGTTCTTTAGATGGTGATGTTTTTAAAAAAAACTCATCCAGATCAGACATCTTCAAATCATATTTCATTAATGCTGCATTAATTCCATATGAACTACCAATATCTAAAATTTTAATTACTCTTGAAAATTTTTTGTAAAGTTGTTTTGCAAGAGACATGTAGAGAGGTTTGGTTTTATCAGGAATTCGGTAATCTAATTTTTTCATTTCTTTAAGATATGCATCAGGAAATTTTTTTGTGTAAATATTTGTAAAATCTTTTTTTACTTCCAACTCTTCCATATTGACAAAATATTATCATAGGACCAGTTATAAAACCACCTGTGAAATTTAGGATTATCAAATAATGGTGGGTTCAATTTGACAAAACCCATAGGATTTTTCCAAATGGATAACACCTCTGTATGAATTATTGTTTGTATGCCCTAAGATAGGCTTAATTCTGATTAGAAATTATTTTTGTTGTGTCTGAAATTTCATTTCTAGCGCAAAAAGTGTTTGTTCATAGATGGCCCCATGATCCGCCATTGTGGGGAAATGACACAAAAGATGACATTGATAAATCCATTAACAAAAATCCTCAAAAAAAGAGAGTAATCATCAAAGAAAATACAGTACAAATTCAAGACACAGAATTTCACACTCTAAAAAAGATTGGAATATCAGTCCCGTTCTTCAATGATGAGTTTAGAATGATCTTTGAATCCCAGTTTGGGCAATTCTTTGCACATGTTCACATTACAATGAATGAGGATGATTACTTGGAAATATTCAATAAATTAATTGCTTGGAGAAAAACAAATTTTCCAGAATCTTAGAATTCTTCAGATGCCTTTAGCATTTTCTTGATGTCATCTTTAGTATGGGCATCAGATATTGCACCAAGTTTTCCAGGCAAAAAGAATATTCCATCATGTGCAATTAATTTGAAATGATATTTCTGCAGCATGGAACTGTCGCATTTTGCAGCCTGCACAGAGTTTGTAATCTCTGTTATCTCATCTGAAACAAAATGAGTCATAAACAATGAGCCCTTACCAGTAACAATTACTTTGCCATCAAATGTCTTTGTTAATTCCTTTCTAGTATATTTCCCCAACTCATTAATTTTAGAATAGATTGATTTTTTTGATTTTAAATGACTAAGTGTTGCAAACCCTGATGTCATAGAGGTTGGATTTGCAGAAAACGTTCCGCCACCAACATAACTTCTCTCTGATTTCTTCTTGCCTCTAGTGTCAGCATATTCCATGATCTCTTTTTTGCCACACATTACACCAATTGCCATTCCGCCACCAACAATTTTTCCAAGTGTGACAATGTCAGGATCAAGATTCATGGTAGGATACAAACATCCAAATCTAAATCGAAATCCTGTAACTATCTCATCTAAAATAAACAATGAATTATTTTTCTTGCAAAACTCTTGTATTCCCTTTAGATAATCTGCAGTTGCAGGAATACATCCTCCGCCGCCTAAAACTGGTTCTACGATTACACCGGCCAAGTCCTTTGAATGCCTTGATAGTATCTCTAATGATTTCTCCAAGTCATTGTATGGAATTGATACAATCTGCTCCTCATTAATTACGCCACTACTTTCAGATTCAGAAAATGGCCAGTTTACTGATTTTAGCAAATCCGATGTATATCCATGCCATCCACCATCAATCTTTGCAATAATTTTTTTACCAGTTACTGAACGTGCTAGTCTTACTGCATACATTGTAGCTTCAGTACCTGATGTAACATAGCGAATCTTTTCAGCTACTGGAACGTTTTTGGAAATTAATTCAGATAATGATATGGTCTGCTCATTTACAGTTCCATACATCCAACTCTTCTCAATTTGTTTTTTGAGTGATTCTTTGACTTTTTTTGGACCATGACCTAAAATCAAACTCCAGTGGCCCATCCAGTAATCTGTGTATTTGTTATTATCAACATCAACTAAATTTTTTCCAGCAGATGATTTTACAACAAATGGATATGGTTCATAAAATCTTATGTTATGAGAAACACCATTAACATGTAACTTTGCAGATTTTGAAAATAACTTTGCAGATTTTTTTGTCTTTTTCTTGTATTCTTTAGTATAGTCCAAAAGCAATTGAACAAGATTAACTCATCCATTTTAAGTATCAAAAGTGCTCTAAATTGACCTTCTTTTGTGCGTAACCTGTGCCTAAGGGGGGGGGGGGGTAAAAATTTTCTTGTAATTTTTTCAATAAATCATACCGATCAGGCATAAAATCACGCATGGTTTATATGGTTTCTACATTCTTCACCTTCTGCATACGTAACGCAATAGGCGGCGCTTGTGATGAAGTATGGTATTATGCCATTTTGTGATTCATGGGCCTCCAGTTACGCATACAAAATGAGGATCTGATCAAATGATCATTTCTGAAATGTGAAGATTATGTGCATCCGTCAATTCCAATTTAGTACAACATGTACTTCAATAATCAAAATTAATGATCAGAATCCGGTTGATCCTGCCGGACCTGACTGCTATCGGATTGATACTAAGCCATGCGAGTCATTGTAGCAATACAAGGCAGACGGCTCAGTAACGCGTAGTCAACCTACCCTATGGACGGGAATAAACTCGGGAAACTGAGTATAATGCCCGATAGAACATTATGCCTGGAATGGTTTATGTTCCAAATGATTTATCGCCGTAGGATGGGACTGCGGCCTATCAGTTTGTTGGTGAGGTAATGGCCCACCAAGACTATTACAGGTACGGGCTCTGAGAGGAGTGGCCCGGAGATGGGTACTGAGACACGGACCCAGGCCCTATGGGGCGCAGCAGGCGAGAAAACTTTGCAATGTGCGAAAGCACGACAAGGTTAATCCGAGTGGTTTCTGCTAAAGGAACCTTTTGCCAGTCCTAGAAACACTGGTGAATAAGGGGTGGGCAAGTTCTGGTGTCAGCCGCCGCGGTAAAACCAGCACCTCAAGTGGTCAGGATGATTATTGGGCCTAAAGCATCCGTAGCCGGCTCTGTAAGTTTTCGGTTAAATCTGTACGCTCAACGTACAGGCTGCCGGGAATACTGCAGAGCTAGGGAGTGGGAGAGGTAGACGGTACTCGGTAGGAAGGGGTAAAATCCTTTGATCTATTGATGACCACCTGTGGCGAAGGCGGTCTACCAGAACACGTCCGACGGTGAGGGATGAAAGCTGGGGGAGCAAACCGGATTAGATACCCGGGTAGTCCCAGCTGTAAACTATGCAAACTCAGTGATGCATTGGCTTGTGGCCAATGCAGTGCTGCAGGGAAGCCGTTAAGTTTGCCGCCTGGGAAGTACGTACGCAAGTATGAAACTTAAAGGAATTGGCGGGGGAGCACCACAAGGGGTGAAGCCTGCGGTTCAATTGGAGTCAACGCCAGAAATCTTACCCGGAGAGACAGCAGAATGAAGGTCAAGCTGAAGACTTTACCAGACAAGCTGAGAGGTGGTGCATGGCCGTCGCCAGCTCGTGCCGTGAGATGTCCTGTTAAGTCAGGTAACGAGCGAGATCCCTGCCTCTAGTTGCCACCATTACTCTCAGGAGTAGTGGGGCGAATTAGCGGGACCGCCGCAGTTAATGCGGAGGAAGGAAGGGGCCACGGCAGGTCAGTATGCCCCGAAACTCTGGGGCCACACGCGGGCTGCAATGGTAATGACAATGGGTCACAAATCCGAAAGGAAGAGTTAATCCTCAAACATTACCACAGTTATGACTGAGGGCTGCAACTCGCCCTCACGAATATGGAATCCCTAGTAACTGCGTGTCATTATCGCGCGGTGAATACGTCCCTGCTCCTTGCACACACCGCCCGTCGTTTCATTGAAGTGAGCTTTTAGCGAGGTGACGTCTGATTGGCGTTATCGAACTTGAGGTTCGTGACAAGGGAAAAGTCGTAACAAGGTGACCGTAGGGGAACCTGCGGTCGGATCACCTCCTTAGACATGGAAAGTGTACGGATGCACTAATCTTCACATTGAATCATCGATGCAATGCATCACGAAAGTGATGTATGAAGGATGTAGCGGGTCTCTGCCAGGAGACTTGCGATGATCGTCGTGCATAGTCGTGTAATATGTGGCTGAATTTGCCGGTGTAAAGACGGTAATAGGTGGATTGCTAGGCTTGAGGAGAGAAGAAGGACGTGGCAAGCTGCGATAAGCTCGGGGTAGGCGCACGCATCCTATGATCCCGAGATGTCCGAATGAGAATCTTACACTTTTGTGTATTCCAGTACACTAGTATTGGAAGTCGAACCGTGGGAATTGAAGCATCTTAGTACCACGTGGAAAAGAAATCAATTGAGATTTCCCAAGTAGAGGCGATCGAAAAGGAAAGAGCCCAAACTGAATCCTTCGGGAGATGTGGTGTTTTGGTATGATAATATGGAATCTTGGAACACAGCTGAAATGATCTGAAAAGTTCTGGCATAGCGGGTGATACCCCCGTAAGCGAAGTGTGAATAGTCCTATTCATACCCGAGTAGTTGTCCTTGGTAGTGGGCAATGAATATGGGTGAAAGTAGCATCCGAGGCTAAATATCTCTCAAGACCGATAGTGGACTAGTACCGTGAGGGAAAGCTGAAAAGTACCCCGGAAGGGGGGCGAAAAGTGCATGAAACCTATTACTTACAGACGTGCGTGGCATGGAAGGTGATTTTTTCAGATTAGAGATTCTAGCAATAGAGTTGAAGATTTGATGTTCAAATCGTCAGTGTCACGCGTTCCGTCTCGAAACACGGGCCAGGGAGCTAACTGTCATGGCAAGCTTAAACCTGTAAAGGTGGAGGCGAAGGGAAACCGAGTTCTCGCAGCATTGTGAGGAGAAGCGTGTGAAAGTGCGTTGAGTCATGGCGGCTAGGCTAGAAGCCAGTCGATCTATTCCTGAGCTAGATGAAGGCGGGCGAAAGCCCGCTGGAGGTCTTAAGACGTTCTGACGTGCAAATCGTTGTTGTGACTTGGGAATAGGGGTCAAAAACCAATCTAGACTGGCGCTCGCTAGTTCCAACCGAAGCGTCTCGCAGGGCGTGCTTTGTGGAGATAGTGTTTCCGGTAGAGCACTGATAGAGAGGCGCGGGGGAGAAATCCCTCACCTTTCATTCAAACTCCGAACGGATATACATCGTAGAAGCAAGGACACGGGTTCATGTGGCGTAAGGCTCATGACCGAAAGGGGTTTAACCCAGACTGAAGTTAAGGTCCCTAAATTTTTGCTAAGTGTCAAGCTAAAGAGCGTGTTCTCGCCAAGACAGCAGGGAGGTAAGCTCAGAAGCAGCTATCCTTTAAAAAGTGTGTAACAACTTACCTGCCGAGGGGGGATGCCTCAAAAACGGACGGGGCTAAAGCAAAATACCGATACTTTAGATAATCATCAAAGGATGATTCGTGGTAGGTTGGCGTAGTGATTGGGTCGAAGCAGGGCGGTAACGTCCTGTGGACCGGTTTCTATTGCAGATCCTGGCGGCAGTAACAGCATAGTATAGTGAGAATCTATACCACCGTAAGCGCAAGGGTTTCCAGGCAATGCGTTATCAGCCTGGAGGTAGTCGATCCTAAGGTATGCCTCAAAAGAGTATATCGAATGGGAAACTAGTTAATATTCTAGTACCTTGTATGGAGCGTTTGAGCTATATGGTTCGCTTTCGGATAAAGATTGTACAACCATCGTTGTATCTAACTATTCGAGGATTGGGGAGTGTCGTAATGACGAGAACTAGTCCGAGGTAGGAATGGCTCCGCGTTAGCGGAGTTTTCTTGATTCCAAGAGACCATGAAAGACTGTGTAGTTAGCGAAATACAAGCTCGTACCCAGAACCGACACAGGTGCGCTGGCTTAGTAAGCTAAGGTGCTACGGGTATACCGTATGGCGAGGGAATTCGGCAAATTAGTCCTGTAGCTTAGGTATAAGGGATGCCTGCAATCTTCATGAGGAATGGGGATCGCAGGTTGCAATGACAAGGGGGTTTCGACTGTTTAATAAAAACACAGGCGACTGCTAGTCCGAAAGGATTTGTATAGTCGCTGAATCCTGGCCGGTGCCGGTACCTAAAACTTGGGTTCAACCGAGCTAAGGGCCGGTTAACGCCGGGAGTAACTCTGACTCTCTTAAGGTAGCCAAATGCCTTGTCGGGTAAGTTCCGACGCGCATGAATGGAACAACGAGAGCCCCACTGTCCCCGCCTACAACCCGGTGAAGCCACATAAGGTGGACGAACAGTCCATCAACTTCCATCGGGGAGAGAAGACCCCGTGGAGTTTTACTGCAGCTTGTGCTTGTGGTATAGTAAGAATTGCACAGGGTATCTGGGAGCCATGCTTAACACTCTCCGGGGTGTTAAGAAGCAACGATGTAACACCAGACTCTTTTTGCAGTACCACTTATCCAGTGAAGACCGGAGACACGTGCAGGTGGGCAGTTCGGCTGGGGCGGCACCCCTTTGAAAAGATATCAAAGGGGCCCAAAGTTGAGTTCAAACGGGGCAGAAATCCGTTGAAGAGGGCAAAGCCAAAAACTCGACTGAATGGATTTCCAAACGCACGGAATTCATAGACGAAAGTCTGGCTTAGCGATCCTTCGTGTGCCCACTATTGGGGCCCGGAGGTGACAGAAAAATTACCCCAGGGATAACAGGCTCGTCGCGGGCGAGAGCTCCTATCGACCCCGCGGTTTGGTACCTCGATGTCGGCTTTTCCTATCCTGGTCCTGCAGCAGGGGCCAAGGGTGAGGCTGCTCGCCTATTAAAAGGGAACATGAGCTGGGTTTAGACCGTCGTGAGACAGGTCGGTCTCTGCCTGATGGAAGCGCGAATAACTGAGGGGAAGTTGCTCCCAGTACGAGAGGAACAGAGCAGCGTGGCCACTGGTTTACCGGTTGTCTGATAAGGCAGGCCGGGCAGCTAAGCCATTTAGGCTAAGTGCTGAAAGCATCTAAGCACGAATCCTATCCCGAGACAAGTTATTCTTTCGTAAGATGAAGGTCGGCAGCAGAAGACTGCGTTGATAGGAAGGTGGTGTAGATCACAAGCTTCGGCGAGTGGTGAGCCAGCCTTTACTAATAGACCAACACATCGGTTCAGCCACTTACATAGAGACTATGCGCGATGATTCATTTTTAATTCATCAAGTGGAAAAATATACACGACTTGTACGATGATTCATTTTTAATCATTCATAGCGAATGCTATGAATTATTTATTTTTGAATGCCACCTAGTGAAAACTATACACGACTAAATTTTAAAAATAAAATCTTTCATAATTTTTTCATGAAAGATTTTTTAATTTTTTATCCAACAACTCAATCTGATTTAATAAATCATAAACTATGTTCTCCATTTTTTCTGGTTTTGTATTCTTAGAATTATTGCCATCTGCCCAATCCATCATGGCCTCAAATATTGACATTATTTGTATAGAGTAATCTGCTAAATTTTTCACTGTTAGTTTTTTTTTCAAATCTGGATCTTTTGGATAAATCACTAAAAATCCTTTTTTATCCATTATGTACTGTTGATTTGATATTGCATCTCTAAAATCTTGTAAAAATAAACCTCTTATTGATCTTTTTAATTTTTCAGGATATTGCATTTTATTACAAATTTTTTTGACCATGTTACTCAAAGTTGTGTTTTCATCAAAACCCCCTTTTAGTTTATCTGGGTTGGTGATTATTTTTAAAAATAAATTAATTATGATAAAATGTGAATTGATAAATGATAATTGAGAATAAACTGTAAAGATGATCATATCCTCATAATCCTTTTCAAAAGGATCTAGTTTGATAACAATTTTGTTAATGGAATTTGAAAAAGAAGTTTGAAACTTTATGAAATTTTTAAAAAATTCCTCATCACAATATTGCTTGTTAAACTGGATCAATCCATGTTTTTCAATATCGTCTAAAATTACAGTAGTTGCTTTATAGTTAGGATCTTGACTCACAAATTTTACCCATAAATAATGAACTTAAGCATACTGCCAAAAATTACGCCATTTTGATATATTTGTGCCTATTATCTTGATTTTACCTCTAAATGCAATCACTATTTACTCTGTTATTGAAAATAACATACTATCGCTTGTATTATATCAAATAGGAAAAAACTGTAGAATATGGGAATAATTTCATCATTGAAAAAACTTGATTTGAATATTTCAGATTTGGAGGATGTTGTGTCTGATCATCTAATTGCTGCCGTAACTGATGCAGAGGGAAATATTGTATATGCAAATCAAAAGTTTTGTGAAATTTCAAAATATTCTGAAGAAGAATTAATTGGACAGAATCACAGGATTTTAAAATCAGATGAACATCCACCAGAATTTTATACAAAATTATGGAACTCAATTTCTAATGGTGAAGTTTGGAATGGCGAAATTAAAAACCGTGCAAAAGATGGTTCATTTTATTGGGTAAAAACAACAATTATGCCCATTATTGATTCCAATGATAAAATCACAAACTATGTTGCACTTAGAACTGATATCACAAAAGAGAAAGAAATTCAAGAAAAACTATTAAAAATGGAACAACAACTAATTACCCAAAATGAACAATTATTATCTGAAATCAAAAACAAAACTGAAGATTTAGTAAAATCTGAACGACTGGCCACAATTGGTACTATGGCAAGCAGAATTGCACATGATCTAAAAAATCCATTAACAATAATTCATACCTATTCTGAAATGCTTACACCTGAGATTCTTTCTAAATTAGATTCTAAGGGAAAAGAAAAATGGATTCGAATGCAGTCATCAATTTTGGATATGAATCGAATTATAGAAGATGTGCTGGACTTTGCAAAAAGTACTGAAATTAAAAAATCCCCCAATTCGTTGATTAGAATAATGAAATTGGCATTAAATCATGTTGATACTAGTTATGGTGTTAAAATTAATTTTCCTGAAAATGATGTTTCAATTAAATGCGATTCTAGAAAAATGGAAGGTGTCTTTTCTAATTTACTTAGTAATGCTGTTGAAGCTGTTAATGGTAATGGTGAAATTGATATTTCTATTTCTTCTGATTCCGAACATGTGCTAATTCAAGTCAAAGATTCTGGTCCTGGAATACCTGAAAAAGACATGGCAAAAATTTTTGAACCTATGTTTACCACAAAAAATACAGGAACTGGTCTAGGATTATTAATTTGCAAAAGCATTATAGAACAACATGGTGGTACCATTTCAGTATCCAACAAACCAACTACATTTAGTATTAAACTACCTCTCTGAATAATTTATCCTCTAAGGATTTATTTCAAAGGGTATTGAAATTGCTGAAATGATGTTACAATCATCTCCTTCATTTGTAGGGGATGTTAATGGAAAAAATAGGACCATTTCGTATTGTCCTGGATATCCTTTGATCTCTATTGAACCCTCCCAACCTGTTTGGCCTTCAATCTCTTTAATTCCACTATCATTATGATCAAATGAACCATCCGATATGGTTCCCTGAATCATATCGTCTCCTGTAGGTGGCAATGAAAAGAATGTCACTATTTCTGTAAAACGATCAATTTGCTTATCATCATCATTTTCTTTAAACCATTCATTGGTAACATGAAAACCTTCATCTGTTAATCTTTCATTTACTACATACATTCCTGGTCCCATAAATGCCATTTTCATTGCAGCATCCTCTGGAATATCGCCATTTACACAAGCATCTCTGATTTTTATATCCATTTTAATTGGTTTGTCTTTTTTCCCTGAATCAACAATTTTGATATACACATCATCTATTTTGTCATAATTCAAATCTACTGAACCTTCGTTTACTGTTTTCATCTTTTTAGCATGTGGTTCATTCAAAATATGTTGAATCTGTTTCCATACTTTGCCATAATGATTGGCAGTTTTTACATAATCTTCTTCAAGTAGTGAGATATCTGCTTTTTCTAATTCTTTTATTGTCTTTTCAAATTTCTTAATTGTTTTTTCATCTGCAACTTCTGCACCGTATTCATCAATTGCAGTATTGATTAATATTTTCGAAGATGATAATAACTTCTTAATAATTTCAATGAGTTTTCTTTTAATTTCATCTGATTCTTTTTTATCTTTTAGAATTGTATCCAATTTTTTGATAGCTTTTTCCTCATTATCAAAAACTTTTTTCCCCTCTTTGTGGTTTAATGTTGATTCGTCTATCCACAATTGAGGTTCTAAACTCTTCTTGATTTCTGTAATGGCATCTTCTATACTCTTCTGTGTTTTTTCAGAAATTTCAGAATTATTCTTAATTTCTTCTAACTCTCCTAAGATCTTTTCTTTTTCTTTCATTGGAGTTAATAATGAAGCATCAGCATTCATTGAATGTACTAATGAAAGTAATAATGTTGATAAGAAAATTGCAGTAATCTTTTTCATTTGATTCACTTTGTTTTTACAATATTTGTTCTTTAATCATCGTCCATAATCAATATTACACTATTGATGATAATTTCCCATTTTTGGGAATTTGGATTTAGATGAATTTATTATTCTTCAAACTCTATATCTTTTTGAAGTTCTTCTGGTAATCCAATCCACCATTCCTTTTGGCTATCAGACATTCAAGAAAAATGATCGACTGTCACTAATAGATCTGTTGGTAAAAACTTCAAAGTATTTGTTTAACAAAAAATGACAAAATCTAGTCTTTTGAATATTCAATACCTGACTTTTCCTCAGAACTTTTTATTTTAACTACTAACGTATCTCCTAATTTGTTGAACACTCTTTGACGTTTTTCATTGGTTAAAACCCAGCCTAATATCACATCTATTGGAAGCAAAAATGATTTTCCGAAACTACTAATCAAAACCCCTTTTAGACTTGGAGCATCTCCGTTAATGTTTGTGATTTTTAGATTTAGAATTTTTTTACCTATTGTTTGACCTGTTTTATATTCTAAAATAGTCCAATATGAAAAGAAAATGATACTGGATGGAATGTATTGTACACTCTCCGCCCAAAACATTTCTTCTGATGTTTCATAGTCTATTGTTCCAAAGGCAACTAAAACCAGTGTTGTTGAAAATATTGAGATTATGATAAAATCAATCAACCAAGCCAAAATCCTATCTGTCCATTTTGCAATAATTATTTTTGATGATAAATTAGAATCTGGATTGCTCACATGATAACTAGTTATTTCAAATTTATAAAACATGTTAATCATTAGTTAACAAAAAGTCCAACATAGTGGATATATCTTCACAAATTATTGATAATTATGAAAGCAAAATTTGCTACATCGTGTAATTCCTGTGGGGATAAAATTCAACCAGGAAAGGAAATCGTAAAAAACAATGATGAAAAATGGGTTCACAAACACTGTGCTGATGATTCAGAAGGTTTGCCCTAGAAATTAATAGTCTGTTTTTTAATTAAATTTGAATATATTTTTGATTTCTATTAATCCCCTCGATGTCTTACTTTGGACTCTTAGAAGAAACGAAAGAGATGTTGTACAACTTTACAGTACATTATCTCCAATAATGCAGCTGGCAACTGGGGGTAATATGCTAAACTTTGGGTTGTGGGATTCTGAACACAGAGAACCTCAATCTGCCCAAAAAAATCTATCCTATACTTTTGCAAAAATGGCTGATCTAGATTCAGCTAATAAAGTTCTAGATGTTGGAAGTGGACTTTCTGCACCTGCAATTTATTGGAAAAATATATTTGATAATCTCTTTATTTTTTGTGTAAATACCAATTACTCTCAACTTTATTTATCAGAAAAAAAACAAGATATTGAATTTGTAAATTCATCATCAACTAAATTGCCTTTTTCTACCAAATCTGTTGATAGGGTTTTGGCATTGGAGTCTGCACAGCACTTTAAACCCTTTTCTAAATTTATTTCTGAATCAAAAAGAGTATTGGTTGACGACGGCTTACTTGTTTTAGCAATTCCTATCACCATTAACAAACCGTCATCATCAAAATTGGGTATTTTAAAATTTACGTGGTCTTCAGAGCATTATGGTTTAGATGAAATTAGACAAATGATTCATCTTGGAGGGTTTTCCATTTTAGAAGAAAAACTAATCGGCTCATCAGTTTATGAGCCTTTAACAGATTACTATGTGGAGCATAGAAAAGAATTAAAAAAATTAATTTTAAAAAAATATTCTTCGTATGTTGAAACAATTCTGTTCAAATCCCTTAAAAAAATGAAGACTGCTTCTCAAAAAAAGATCATTGATTATGCGTTGTTAAAATGTCAATTGCCCTCAAATTCTGATTAATTTAAAATCTATTTTTTTACTATCATTTTCAATCTACTATTAACTGGCTTGGATCTTTATTGGCTAGGTTTTTATTTTTGATACTTTGATTAGATTATCATGTCAAACTCTGATGCATTTCTTCAATTATATGGAGAAAAGTGCAATGAACTTCTTAAAGAATCTGAGATCCGATTTGCTGGGATTGTTGATAATGCTGGTCAGTTAATAGCAGGTGGCTTCAAGGAAGGTCTTGTTCCATATGAGCATGATGAGACTAAACTACAGTCTTTTCTGGAATTTGTTTCAAAGGCATCCATAAGAAAGGAGTTTGATGAAAGTCTGGGTCCTATAAATTATTTAGCTGCAAGACGTGACAAGGCTGTTTTAGTGAGTTTCCCATTTCCTATCACAAAAATTCTATTACTAATATCAGCTGAACCTACTGTAAATATTGAAAGTCTTGCAAAAAAAGTTGTAGAAATTTTTACTGATGTTAACTAATATACAAAATATACCAAAACCTTAAATTCAAAATCACAGAGTTCCGCTATGCATCAATTACTTGTTTTATTTTTTGCAATCTTAATTGCAGTTTCATTTATCTCTTCTAATGCTGAGATTCAAAATGTTTCTACCAACAAATCCCAATACTACTTTGGAGATTCACTTGTAATTTCTGGAAGTGTGTCTTATGATTCTTCCATTCCTTCAATAATCCTTCAAATCATTACCCCTAGTGGAAATGGATTGGCCCATATTGATAGTATAATTCCCAAAACTTCTGGAAGTTTTTCAAAGTCCATTAATGTTGGTGGACCTACGTGGTCTGAAGATGGTCAATATACTCTAAAACTTAGTTATGGTGAAAATTTTGAAAAAACAATTCAATATACAAATTTAAAAGAATCAGAATCCGAAACTAAACCTTCTGATAATTCTCCCCCAAATCAATCCCCGACTATTCCCACCAATGACTCATTAATTGATGATGAATTGGAAACTGAAATTTTCTATAAGATTAATCCAAAAATGAAACTGTTGGGATTTCCTTCATTTGATAAATCTCCTCAATACTATATTGATAGATACAATTCTGAATCTGATTATAAAATATGGTTTGATTCACAGTTTCCAAACTTTTCAATCGATGATGTTGTTGGATATGAAACAACACATATAGAGAATTTTCCTTCATTTGATAAATCTCCTCAGTACTATATTAATAGATACAATTCTGAATCCCAATACCGTTCTTGGTTTGACTCACAATTTGAAGGAAGAACCATTTATGACGTATTGGGATTTCATACATACATTCCTGTATGGATTAAATCATATGCTCAAAATTGGGCAACCGGTCAAATTTCAGATGATGAGTTTATGATTGGATTAGATTTTATGTTGGATAACAACATTATTACAATTCCGGGACTAGACTATGGAAAAACTTCAGTAGACGAAATCCCTTCTTGGTTTAGAAATACTGCTCACTGGTGGTCAAAAGAATTAATTTCACAACAAGAATTCATAAACTCAATAAAATATCTTATTCAAGAAAATATTATTTTAGTTGAATGATTTAGAATAGTTTTAATTCTATGCTTTGTGTTTCTATTTTATGAAAGCAACTTTTGGTGCTGGGTGTTTTTGGCATGTTGAAGATTTACTTAGTAAAACAAAAGGTGTGAAATCAACAACTGTTGGATACACTGGTGGTCAATTACCTAATCCTACATACGAAGAAGTTTGTACTGATCAGACTGGACATGCAGAAGCTGTAGAAGTAGAATATGACCCTGATGAAATATCTTTTGAAGAATTATTGGATGTTTTTTGGAATAATCACAATCCTACAACATTAAATCGACAAGGCCCAGATGTAGGAATTCAATATCGCTCAGCAATTTTTTATCATAATGATGAGCAAAAAGAAATTGCTGAAAAATCTAAAGAAAAAATTGAAAAATCAGGCCAATTTGATAAGCCTATAGTGACACAAATTGTTCCTGCACCCACATTCTATAAAGCTGAAGAATATCACCAGAAATATTTCAAAAAACACGGATTCTCATAAAATTATTTTACAATAACTACTGGGATTTTTGATGTGTGTATGACATAATTTGATACACTTCCAAAGAACATCTCTTTGGTGGCACTTCTTCCTCTTGAGCCTATAACTATCATATCAAAATTATCTTTTCCATGTGCAAGTTTAATAATGTTATATCCAATTTCCCCACTCATGATTTTTTGATTAAAAACTATCCCATTTTGTGCAGACAAAGTTTTTGCTTCATCCATGAATTTTTTTACCTCTGTGTTGAGTGCCTTTTCTACAGAGCCTACTCCTTTAAACTCTGAATGTGGTGGTGCGTAAAGTGAGTAAACTCCAGTAAGTGTTGCTCCACAATTCCTAGCTAATGAAATTGCCATCTCTAAACCTCTAAGGGAATTCTTAGATCCATCTAAAGGAACCAAAATTTTTGAAATTTTCTTTTTGATCACAAATCTAACTTTTTGATGATCTTAAAAAAGATAGTTACTGAATCTCTATCTATCATATGTGTAATTTATCTTCTGAAGATCGCTAAATTACTAATATTTATCTAGTCATCTTCATTGAAGCTAAATCTGTGGAGGAAAAATTTCTTCAGATCGAAGAAAATAAGATACGATATCTTGAATCAGGTGACTCTGGGAACACCTTAGTGTTAATTCATGGGTTAGGCGCTTCTGCTGAAAGATGGGAAAAAGTTATTCCTCTTTTTTCAAAAAAATATCGTGTAATTGTTCCAGATATTATTGGATTTGGATATAGTGATAAACCATTAGTTGATTATACTCCTGATTTTTTTGCAGAATTTTTGGAAAAATTTTTTATTGAATCTGGAATAAAGCGTCCAAATCTTATTGGATCTTCTTTAGGAGGACAAATTGCTGCAGAGTATACCTCTTCTCATTCTGATAATATTGAAAAACTAATTTTGGTTTCTCCAGCTGGTATTATGAAACAATCTACTCCTGCACTTGATGCATACATTATGGCTGCATTGTATCCAAATGAACAAAGTGCTAAAAATGCTTTTGAGATGATGGAAGCTTCTGGAGAAAGCCCTGATGATGCTCTAGTTAATGCATTTGTTGAAAGAATGAGATTACCAAATGCAAAACTAGCTTTTATGTCTACATTACTTGGATTAAAAAACTCTGAATCACTAACATCCAAACTTTCATCAATTTCTGTTCCTACTTTGATAATATGGGGTTCTGATGATCCTGTAATCCCGATAAATTATTCTGATGATTTTATTTCTGCTATAAAGGATTGCAGATTTTTTAGAATGGATGGGTGTGGTCACACACCTTATGTTCAAGATCCTAACACATTTGCATCTAAGGTTCTAGAATTTTTGGATTCTCCATAGATGAGTTTAAATACCTAATATTGCCTACTATTACCTATGAGTGGTAATCAAAACCTGTATGATCCTACTGAAATGTTCAAATCATGGATTCAAAAAAGTGGAAGAGCACAAGCCGAATTTATGAAAAATTTTGGTTCACTGATGACAAATCAAAATTCTCAAAATTTCAACCCTTTAGATACTCTTCGTGAAGTTTCTGAAAAAACAAAGAATGCTCAAAATGCTGTCATGCAAAACATGACATCTATGCAAAACAAAAGCATGGAAACAATGTTCAGTATTGGTCAAATGCTTCCCTCTTTTATGAATTGGGGGGCATACAAAACAACTGTCAGCAGTAATGGCAGAATTTCAATTCCAGAGGCAGAACGTAATGCACTCGGATTAAGTGAAGGCGACTTGGTTCAAGTTATAGTCCTTCCAATTGCAAAAAAATCAAAAACTAAGGAGGTGAAACAATGAGTAAAAACGAAACAACTACAGGAAATACAAAAGATGTATTTTCAGTATATCAGGAAAACGTAGACAAACTCTTTACTGGTATTAAACAATCCGTACCACAGTATCATCAATCAATTACTAACGTACAGCAAGAATACCTACAAGCATATGAAAATATTGTAGATTCAACAATCACACTACAAAAAGAATATGCAAAGAAAGCAGGTGTTGCAACTAACATACCAGAGGCAACTCTTAAAGTAATTAGAGATACTACAGAAGAATTTGTAAAGGCAGCTTCAATACAAAATCAAGTAGCACTTGCAACTATCGATGCAACACAACAAAACATCAAAACATTCAACGATAATGCAAAATCATTTGCTGACCTAAACAGAAACATTCTACAATCCTGGATTACAGCATTTACAACAAAGAACAACTAGTGGTATTTTTTTACCTTTTTTCTTTTTATGATCTTTCCGATAACCATTGTCCAAGCTCAGGCAGTACCTTCTTTTGTGATAATGAACTGGCAATCATTCCTACATGACCCGTAGGATACATTCTCAATGTTTTATCTTCACTCCCAATTGCATAATGTAGAGGCATACTGCATTCAGGGGAAACTAGGTGATCTCCAACTGCAACTTGAGTAAACATTGGCATGTTGATATTTTTAAGATTCACAAGTTTTCCTTCAATATGCATCTTATTTTGAATTAGTAAATTATCTTGATAGATGTCCTTGATCCATTGTCTAAAAAGCTCTCCTGGAATTGGAGGTGTATCTCCTAACCATTTTTCAACTCTCAAAAAATTATCTACGAATTTTTTATTATCTATGTTTTTGAAAAAATTCACATATTTTTCAATTCCCTGTTCAAATGGTTTTAGCACTGAAAAACAATAATACATGAATTCGGGAGGCATATTTCCAATGATTTCCACCATTTTATCTACATCCATATGTTTTGCAAGATTACTGATTACTGTGGTATCTCGCCAACCATCAATTACAGGGGCTGTTGCAATATAGTTTTTTACGCTCTCTGGATGCAATGATGCATAAGCAGTTGCAATAGTTGCACCAGTACAGTAACCTTGCAATGAAATTTTTTCTACAGATGATTCGTTTTTGATGTGTTCAACATAAGTATCCAAGTATCCATTTACATAATCATCAAAATCAAGGTATTTGTCCATACTTGTTGGCGTTCCCCAATCTAACATGTATACATCAAATCCTTGTTGAAGAAGATTTCTAACCCAACTTTTTTCTGGTTGGATATCAAGAATATGATATCTATTAATTAACGCATATGAAATCAGTAGGGGAGTTTTGTGTTGTGTTTCAGTTAGAGGTCTATAATGTAACAATCTTGTTTTATCCATTTTTTGTACAACGTCATGTGGTGTAACTTCTAAAGTAATTTCGTCAGGGGCTGCAACTAATTTTGGAGCATTGATAACATTTTTACTAAATTTTAAAATCTCTTCGATTATCTTAGGGTCGATTTTTGATTCACTTTGCATTGTTCTTTGATTCCTTTTTCTTTAATTCTAATTCAAGTTTTGCTACTCGTTTTTTAAGAGAATGCATTTCTTTGTAAACTTCATCTATTTCTTCTTTGCTAGGGAGATTAACTGATTGCAAAATTACATTTGTGATGTTGTTCCAATGCTTTGTAAGTTCTAACTCTTTTGATACTAATTTGCCATAATTTTCTCCAAACTTTTCGGAGTCAAATAATTCTGTAAAGTCATTATCGAAAATATCTATCCATATCCTCTTGAAAGCTTCTATTTGTTCTACATCTTGAGGAACTTCGGGTGATTTCAGATTCACTTTTTTTTGAGCAACCCCCCATGTTTCTGCAAGCTGTTTGTAATACTCTGTAAGATATTTGTTAAATTCTAATAGGCTTTCATTAATCTCGATTAATTCTGTAGATACTTTTTTTGAATTTGCTGCAAATGCTCTCATTGGCCCAATTGAAGCTAAAGCTTGTGGTTTACTAGACATTAAATGAATAAGATCAGTCCAAAAAAGTGACAAATGTTTATAGTAATCGGTAACATTTTTTGCTGAATCCGTCTCGTTTTTCACTGGTTCATTTTCTTTGCTAGGTGATTCTGGTTGCACAGATTTCAATTATCACAGCTCGCAATAAATAGATCGCTAGTTTAATTAAACAAATGGATGATGTTGAGAAACTTGAAAAAATTTGCCAAAAAATTGATAACTTAGATCCTAAGATACGCTCTGCACGTTTTATCAATAACAGAGGCCATCTGATGGCGGGAGGCATGAAAGAAGGATTACTTTCCCTCGAAGCTAAAAAACAAGATGAGATGATGTTCATGGAACTTGCTTTACGCGTTAGAATGCGACATGAGTTTGATAATGAATTTGGAGAAGTACATTTTTCAATGTCCTATAGGGACAAAGTAATCATCATGAGTTTCCCATTGGTTGATGATAATGTCTTGTTAGTTTCCTGTGAGAAAGATGTTGATTTTGGAAAGATTCCTTTTAAAATCCTAAAATTGATTGCTTCATTGAAAAAATCTACTATGAAGACTTTCTAATCATAACAACTTAATTCTAGAGTTAGTATTTTTGTAATATGCCTACTGAACAATTTATCACTTGGAATGACATAGAATATTTGATTGAGAATTTATCCAAGAAAATTTCAAAACTGCCAAGATCTTTTTCTAGTATTACTACCGTAAGTAGAGGAGGATTGGTTCCATCTCGATTAATGGCAGATCACTTAGGAATAAAAAAAATTTTTGTCGATAAAAAGAAGATTTCCGCTTCCTCTCTTTTTGTAGATGATATTTATGATTCAGGAGATACCTTCAAAAAAATTATTTCAAATGTTGATGATCCGTCAAAATTAGTTTTTGTTACTTTATTTGCTAGACGTGGTAAAAAATATCCAAAACAACTAGTTTATGCTAAAAAAACCATAAATGATGATTATGTTGTTTTTCCTTGGGATAAATTAGAATTTCAAACATCTAAAAAATAATCTTTTATTGCATACAGTCAGGAAGGTTTCCTTCGTGTCTTTTTTTAAAATCTCCAATTAATTCAAGTCTGGTCTTTTCAAAATTTTCTTCATTTCTATACTTGAATCTTGTTGCTTTTCTAATACAATCATTTGTTGATAATTCAATTATTGTTTTTTTGATATTTTCTGAACCCCCTATAAATAAGATTTTCATTGCCTGATGCATCATAAACACACCTGCAGATTCAGGAATGTCTTTGAAATATTCTTGATTAAAATCTAGCCAATTTGACCAGTTATCTTCTGGCATCTTTATTCATTTAGCATTTTTCTTAGTCCCGCACATCTGTTTCTAATAGTGACTTCAGTCACTCCCGATGCAATTGAGATTTCTTTTTGGGATTTTACTTCTCCTGTACTAATACATGCTAGATATAATGCAGCAGCTGCAATTCCCATCGGATCTTTTCCTGCCACCATGCCTATTTTCTTAGCCTGATCTAAAATTTCAATTGCTTTTCGCTTACTCTTCTCACTTAATTCTGCAATACTTGCAATTCTGGATACACCTCTAACCGGATCTACTACTGGCATTTTTAATTCTAATTCTCTAAAAATTAATCTATAACATCTTGCTACGTCTTTTCTTCTGATGTTAATTCCTTTTGCAACATCATCTAATGTTCTTGGTGTTTCTGTATTTCGACATGACGCATAAAGACATGCTGCCACTAATCCTTGAATGGATCTACCTCTTACCAGTTTTTTCTCCATTGCTTTTCTGTAAATGTAAGCTGCTTTTTCTACAACTGCATCTGTTAAAGCAAGTTTATCTTTTAGCTTGTCCATCTCATTTAGTGCCTGTCTTAGATTTCTATCTGCAGATGAATGTGCTTGTGTTCTACTATCCCACGTTCTAAGTCTTTCAATAGAACTTTTCATACTTGCCGATAATGGTTTTCCAGTAGAGTCCTTGTTGACTGCTCCAATCACTGTTGATAATCCCATATCGTGCATTGTAAGCGATGTTCCTGCACCAACCCTTGTTCTGTTGGTATCGTCGTTTGCAAAAGATCTCCATTCAGCACCTGTATCTGTAATTTTATCTGTAACAACAAAACCACATTTCCCACAGAACAATTCTCCTGTGTTTTGATCTGTGACCATTTTTTTATCTCCACATGCGGGACACTTTGGTCCGGAAACCATGGCATTTTTGAGCATAATAATACTAAATACCTGTAATTCCTTTTTATCCGTTTTACCTAATTTCAACGGGTTATTGGTGTGTAGGTTGAGCTAATACTTATTCTCAATTTTTAGAATAAGATCTGATTTTCTAGCTTAGTAAACAAAATGCATAAGATGGTGTGTATGATGGATACATGATGTTGTTTTTTTCATCTGTATGTGTTAAACCAATTGAATGTCCTAACTCATGAGTCATAATTGTCTCAACACTCTTGACATCGTATAATTGAAAACTGCCATCACAATTATAATCGCCAAGTGTAACTTCTACAACTCCTTTTCCAAGATGAGCATGACCTAAAACACCCTCTCCAATATTGCGAACTACCCATGTAACCCACACATTGGCTTCGTGTTTTTTCTCAGTCATCTCGAAAACTATCTTTGCTTTTTGGTTGTTTGAATTTAATTCCTGTTTCTCCCAAAATACAAATGAATTCTCTAATGTACTTACATGATCCAATGGAAGTCCCGTTGGTTGTTCATTGATGTATACTTTATAGTAAATTATGTAGATATCATCAACAATTTCGTATGTTGGATTTGGAAAGTTCTCTGATGCTTTCTTTACCTCTTCTTCAAAATTCCATTTAACATAATCTCTTAGAAATTTTTTAATTACGTCTTTGCTTGGATTGGGATATTCTATGTATCTCTTCTCTTTAGAAATATTATTTACAATATCTCTAAGATATCTTTCAAACAAGTAAAACTCATTATCTAATTGTTCTTGTGATTTTTGTTTAGATTCTTTAAAACTAATTGTAATGAATCCATTTTTTATCATGTATTGTATGCCTGAAACAAATTCTGCATCCTCTATAGTCCCATCTGCCCACCAGCCAGCATTATTTTTTACCCAATCCGGAATCTTTTCATCATTGTTACTTGTATTTTCTGTGGTGGGAACTTGAACTATATTATTTTCAATGAGGTATAGTAGCGCTGAGATAAATTCATCATCCTTTATTGAATCATCAGACCACCATTTTGAAATTGTTTTTACCCAATCAGGAATTGAAATAACTTTTGTACTCTCTAACCCAATTGGTTTCTTGGTAGGCGTATATGGAAACTTGTTAATTACTTTTTGAACAATTTCTTTATAGTTGTTAATTACTATGCTGTCTGGTTTTTCTTTTGATGCAATTTCAAAATATTTTATTGATTCTTGATATTCGCCTAAATTACCAAATCCTACACCCATTCCAGTTAATGCAGTAATATCTTTTGGTTTGTATTGGAGAACTTTGAAAAATTGTTTTAAGGATCTATCATGCTCTTCAAGATTGCTTAGAGCAATTCCCTTCATTTTTAACGTAGAAATATTATTAGGTGCAATTTTTAAAATTTGATCATAAATTGAAATAGCTGTTTTGTATTCACCTTTAACAAATAGATTATTTGCTTGATTGAACATTTGTTCTGGGTTTTCTTCACTTTGAGCATTTGCCTCAATGATTATAGAACTTAACATCACTATGGCAATTAGATATTTTATTCTCATAGTATTTTTTTTATTATTGTAATTTTAGATATCTGTATTTCTATTTTATATTACTCTGGTCACGATTATCTCTTTGTATCCAATAATTAGTTGAGGCTATAAGAAAATCTTTAATTTATTCATAACTGGAGTTTTTGTATTGACGGAGATCGGTGCTGGGGAAATTATTTATGATTTACGAAAAAAAATTCAAGAGGCACAATCTGAACTGTCTCAGTTGGGAGAACAAACATCAGATATCCCTGAATTAGTCTCCTCAACTAATCTATTGCGTTCAAACGAATACCTGATAAAGGCTAACAAAACCAAAACCAATTTGATATCTGCATACTCTCAATACACTACGGCTCTTGAGGAATTACTATCTTCTATTTTTGAGATTCAGCACGAATTAAAAGAAATTCTAAAAGAGCAATCCAAACTACTTTCTACAAAAAAGAAGCCTGTCAAAAAACCCAAAAAAGTTACTAAATCTACACCTAAAAAAACTAAAAGATAACTATTTTGACAAATGATTCACATCGCCAGCAATTATTTTAACAGTGTTGCCATTTTTTGAAATAACTAAGGCACCATCATCATCAATTTTTGTTGCTTTCCCATTAATTTTTCCATCAGACGTATTGATCTCTACATTCCTTCCTATAGTTGAAGATCTCTTTGTCCACTCTGAAATAATTTTTTTAGTTTGTCTTTGGTTTAGCATTTGAAAAATCTTTTCTAATTCTACTAAGAATGCTTGTACTAAATCCACAGGTCTAGCTTTGTTTTTTTGCTCACTTAGTGATGCAACTCCGTAAAAATTTGGTGTACCTTTTAATTTTTTTTCAATTAATTTTGCATCTATATCAAAATTAATTCCAATCCCTAAAACGAGATTTTCGATTCTATTTGATTCAAAAGATGCATCAACTAGCAACCCTGCAAGTTTTTTTCCATTAATTGTTACATCGTTTGGCCATTTTAATTCAGGTGAAATCCTAAAAGTCTTTTCCAACGCAATTGATAATGCTAGTGCCGCTCCAATTGGAAATAATGTTGTCATGGTGATGTCAAATTTAGGATGCAAAATTACTGAAAACCAAATACCTCCTTTTGGAGAAATCCATTTTCTTCCTGCTCTTCCTTTTCCTCCAGTCTGTTTTTCAGATACGATCACTGCCCCATTGGTTTTTGAATCTACTGCCATTTTCAGAGCCTGAATTTGCGTTGAATTTATTGAATCAAAATAATATGCCTGCTGACCAATCACTTTAGTTTTTAATCCACGTGTAATTTCCCATGGGAGTAAAGCATTAGAGTTTGTAGTTAATTTGTAACCTAGTTTTTGTTTTGATTCTACTGTGTATCCTAACTCTTGAATTTTTTTAATATGCTTCCAAATTGCAACCCTGCTAATTCTTAATACATCGCTAAGATCCTGACCTGAAAGATACTCTGTATTGTGTGTTTGTAAGAATGTTAAGACTTTTACCAATCCTGAATTATCAAATGAATTATACATCAATCATAATTCATTTTTTACTTGACTATAAAATTCCCACTAGAAACCAATATCAATATCAAATCCACCATCATCCATTCCCACATCTGTGTCGCCACCATCCATACCTTCTCCAATTCCTTCTGGAATGCTCTCTGCAGGAACATAATCTGTCATTGCCATTCCAATCATACTAAACATCATTGAAAACATCATGATATCCATTACTCCAAAAAACATCATCATTGGAAGAAATGATTTGTTCTCATCCATGTATTGTTTTAATTTCTCTTTATCTTCTGTTTGATATATCTGTGACATTTGGTTCCATTTTGACTGCATTTCGTGGATACGCTCATCTACTTCTCGTGAGCCCTTTTCAGTTACATTTAACTCAATTTTTTTCCCTAACCATCCCTTTTTTTCTTCAACTTTGATTAGTTCTCTTTTTTCAAGTTTTTCGAGAATCAAATTAAGCTCTTCAGGTTTGATGTTTGTAATTTTTTGAATTTTATCAAACTTTTTGATGCCGTTTTTTATTGCTCCTAAAACAATGATGTCTTTAGGTTCCTCCTCCATGAATCTGGTATGTTTTATGGTCTAAAAAATACTTTGTTTGTTATACAAAAATTATATTCTTCATATTAAAAGACCCTATACATGGAAAGGGATGACCACACTGATGATGAAATTCGCAATATCTTGTCGCTAAAAAAAGTAGCAGTAATTGGAATGTCTAAGAATTCATCAAAGGCTGCTCATTACGTCCCAAAATATCTATCTGATAACGGATATGATGTAATTCCAATAAATCCCACCACTGATGAAATTCTAGGAAAAAAATGCTATGACTCAGTTCGGAATGTAGAAGATGATGTTGAAATAATTGATATCTTTAGACCTTCTGATGAGGTAATGTCTGTAATTGAGGATGCAATTGCAAAAAAACCAAAAGTGATTTGGTTGCAAGAAGGAATCCATAATACTAAAGCTGAAGAGTTGGCAAGAAAAGAAGGTATCCAAGTAGTTTTTAACAGATGTATGCTGGCAGAGCATCAGAGATTATGTTAAAATGACTGATTTTGAAAGTTTTTACTTTGATTTAGAAAATCTTGTTAAAAAATATGAATCCAAAAACATTCCATTAAAACTTGAAAAAGATCTTGAAAATGATATAATCAAAATCTTTGGTGAAAAAATAACTTCTCTGTCTAGAGCACAGAATGGGTTACGTGATATCTCTGAGTTGGCATATGCTACAGCTGAGCATCATCCGTACTGGAATTTGTTATACCATTGTTCTGAAATCACAAATTGTATTTTGGATAAATGGAAGGATTCTTTGTCTACAGAAGATTTTTCTGACATTGATTGGTCACTTAAAGAACTATATCAATCCCTTGAAAAAATCAAAAATAGTAAACCTCGTGAATACTAGGCAGAGATAAATATTCTGAAACCAAAATCATATCATGCCAATCAAGCTTGGATTAATTGGTAAAACCAATACTGGTAAAACCACTTTTTTTAATTCTGCAACATTATCTTCTGAAGAAATATCTTCATATCCTTTTACTACAAAATCCCCAATTTCAGGTATATCTCATGCGATTACTTTGTGTGTTCATCCAGAATTTAAAATTCAAGATAGTCCAAATAACTCAAAATGTTTAGAAGGTTGGAGATACATTCCAATTGAACTAATTGATTTACCCGGTTTAATCAAGGATGCATGGAAAGGAAAAGGTTTAGGCAATCAATTTCTATCCATTGCTGCCCAATCAGATGCACTTCTTCATGTTGTTGACGCATCTGGTGGAATTGATTCTTCTGGGAAAATATCTGAGGTTGGAACCGGTGATCCTCTTTCTGATTTTGCCGATATTGAAGAAGAATTGATTATGTGGTATCATAAAATCTTAGAGGGAAACAGAGATAAAATATCCAAATCCATTAGAACAGGTTCAGATATTGTAAATGCGCTAACGGATCTTTATAGGGGAATTGGAGTCAATACGACTCATGTTAAAGAATCACTAATAGCTACAAATCTATCTGAAAAAGAATTTGATGACTTTGATGTTGCTGATACAAAAAAACTTGCATCATTTATTCGAAAAATATCAAAACCCACCTTGATTGTAGCAAATAAAATTGATGTGGAAGGTGCTGACAAAAATTTTGCCAGACTAAGGGAGAGATATAATGATTCTATTGTAATTCCTGTCAGTGGAGATAGTGAATTTAGCCTAAGAAGAGCTGAACAAAAGGGATTGATAAAATATTCTCCTGGTTCTGAGCAATTTGAAATAATAAAATCTGATGAACTAAATGAAAAACAAATCAATGCTTTGAATTTTATTAAAAAAGGAATAATGGGTGAATACATGAGAACCGGTGTTCAATTTGCAATTAATGTTGCAGTTTTCAAACTTCTTAAAATGAATTCAATATACCCTGTTGCAGATGAGAAAAATCTTGCAGACAAAAAAGGAAGAGTTCTGCCTGATTTAATTTTGTTAAAAGATGGAGCAACAATAAATGATCTTGCTAAAGAGATTCACACAGATCTGACAAAAGGACTACTTTATGGAAAGGATTTAAGATACAATCTAAGACTCCCAGTTGATTATCAGCTAAGAGATAGGGATGTAGTGTCTCTAGTTAGTGCCTCAAAAAAATAACTAGTCTTTTTTCTTACTACGTGGTTTTGTCCTCAATACTGCCTTACAACAAATGCATCTTGATTCCTCAGATGACAAAAATATTCCACAAAATGTACATCTTTTCTGTCCAATTTCATATCTTATATTATTTGGTACTGGTTCAGCCTTGTGCATGACACAAATTCCTCTACATGTTCTGCCCATAGATTTCACCTCCTATTTTTTTTATTTCTTTTACTCTTTCTCTAATAGTTACAGCACTAATTCCTGAAACTTTCGAGATCTTAGTTTGAGATATTTTTTCATTGTTAATTGTAGCTGCTAAATGAATTGCAGTTGCAGCCATTGCCATGGGATTCTTACTTGTTGAAATATTGTTTTTTGCAGCAATTTCTAATATTCTATATGCAGATCTCTCTGATTTTTCTGAAATCCCAACTGCTTTGGAAATTCTTGAAACAAATTCAGATGGATTAAAGATTTCAGGATAGATGTCAAGATCTCTTACCAAATATCTATAAACTCTTTGCAATGTTTTTTTTCTTACATTTCCTGCATCTGCAATATCTTGAAGTGTTCTTGGTGTATCTGTAGTTCTACATGTAATGTAAACTGCTGCACATAACATCCCTGCAGTAGACCTTCCTGCAAGGATTTTTTTTGCAGCAATCTTTCTAAATAAATGAGCTGTTTGTTCTATAACAACATCAGGCAATCCAAGTTTTGATGAAATTCCATCAAGTAGAGTAAATGCCTTCTGAAATGATTTTAGAGAAACTGCAGAGCGACTATTTCTATCCCACATTCGTAGGCGATAAAATATCCTACGATTTTCTATGGACAAACTATTTCCTTTTGAGTCTTTATCATGGGCTTCAATAATTGTGGATAATCCCATATCGATCATTTTCAATGATATTTTTCCACCCGCTTTGCTTGTTTTGTTATATTCTTCTCCAGTTAGTCCTGATGATTCTTGTCCTGCATCAACAATTTTTTCAAAAGATACTGCACCACAATTACTACATGCAATTTCTCCCGTATGATAGTCTGTAATCAAAGTATTTTTTTTGCAGTTTTTCTGATGCAATAATTCAGTCATCATACCAAGTTTATGTAATTATGTTATTTAAGGCGGAAAAAATTTCTAAACTAGTGCTAATTCATACCTAAATCATATTTCTAGAAAATATGATTGGCACTAGAACAAATTTCTCTTCACAGTATAGGTGATTCAATAATTAGTTATGGTGTAGGTACTGATTCAGCAGATCACAGCTCGATTTAGTGCAATCCTGAAATTTGAAATTTCTATCACGTGCTCAGGTTTTTCTTATGATTTTGTAAATCTCTTCAAGCCCTGAATCCGGAACTATTTTTACATCAAACTTTGGAGTTACTTCTCCATGAAAAACATACCCTCCAACTAATATCGGAATATTGAATTGCTCTTTTATCTTTTTTACAAGTCTTTGTCCTGCTCCAATATTGTCTTCTAGTGTAATTGAAATCAAAATCACATCAGGTTTTTTATATTCTATAAAACTAAGAATTGATTCAGATGGAATTGAAGTTCCAATGTTGAACACTTTACAACCTTTGATGGAAAGATATGTCTCTAGGACATCACATCCTAAATGATGTTCTTCCCCTAATGGGACACAAATTAACACTTTCTTTTTTGTATTCTTACTTGTTACTTGATCCATGATTATTTTTACTAAGGTTTGTGCCATATTGCTTGCAACATGCTCAGTTGCTATGCTTATTTTTTTAGAAGCCCAATCTTCTCCAACCTTGTACATTACTGGTTTTAAAATTCTGTCAAAAAAATCTGAAGGACTGAATAGTTTAGTGTATTCATCATAAATTTTTACTGTCTCTTCAATATTTCCTTCAGTTAATCTTTTGTACAGTTGTTGTTTTGATTTTTTTGTAGCATCTTCTCTTTTTTTAATATCTTTTGGATTGTATGAAGCTAAAATCGATAATATTCTTGGATCATCACGATAATCTTCAGGAATGTCATCTTTTACAACTTCGGAAGCCTTTCCTAGATATTTTAAAATCTCTTGTTTTGATGTGCTTTTTTTTGAATCCCATACGCTTTTGACTAAGTATAGATATTGATCAGACTTGACTTTTTTGGCTCTGATATAGACCATGTTTTCTCTCCATATTGTTGATATATAACTAATGCTAACTATGCTTTATAGTGCTAATTTGAGAATGTTTTAAAAATTTGGCACTAGAAAACCTATTTGGCCCTAGCTTAAATAATTTTTAATAAAAATCATTCTATGCATAGTTTTATGTGGAGCTTGAGATAAAAGTGGAACAGTCCTTAGAAAGCCAATTGAAATCTCAATCTTCTCCTTACTCTATTCTTGTGAGTGGTGCTACTGGCTTTATTGGTTCAAGATTGATATCTAGATTATCTTCATTAGGATATACTGTAAAGGGATTAAGTAGGAAAAAAATCTCTGATGCTAAAAATGTAAAATATGTTCAGGCAGATGTTTTTAATCTTGAGCAACTCACAATTGCTTTAAAGGGCGTAGAGGTTGCATATTATTTACTGCATTCTATGGAGGGCCATAAATCAGAATGGAAAGAGTTTGCATCACGAGAAAAAATTCAAGCTCAAAATTTTCTAAAGGCATCAACTGATGCCGGTGTTAAAAGAATTATTTACCTTGGGGGGCTTGTCAATGATAGCCTCGCACTATCTCCTCACATGAAAAGTAGAAAAGAAGTCGGTGAAATTCTTGCATCCGGAAATATCCCAGTAACTGAATTTCGTGCATCATTAATTATTGGAGCACAAGGTGGCTCTTATGCAATGCTAAGGTATCTTGTTGAAAGATTAAGAATAATGGTTTGCCCCTCTTGGGTGAAATCCTTGGCTCAACCAATAGCTGTTGATGACGTGATAAATTATTTGGCTCAGTGTCTTGATAAACCAGAAACTATAGGAAAAATTTTTGAAATAGGCGGACCTGATAAAATGACATATGAGGAATTAATGAGAACATACTCTGCGTATCTGAACAAGAATTTATTTGTAATACAGATTCCTTTCTTAACAACTCGTCTGTCATCATATTGGGTTGATCTTATTACTCCTGTAAAAGCATCTTTAGCAAGACCTCTAATTGATAGTTTAGTTCATGATACTGTTGTAACTAATGACTCGATAACAAAGATAATTCCGATGCAATTAAAATCTGTACGTGAAGCAATTGATATTGCAACAAACGAGATGAAATCGTCTCCTCCAAAATCAGAACTTAAAGAAGAAAAGACCGGCTTTAAAATTAATCAAAAGATAATTCAGATTTTTCTTATTGCGATGGGAGTAATTGGAACATCTTACTATTGGTTAGATGATAGACCCGAAGTTTTTCATCCTTTGTGGTTAATTGGTTCATTTTTTTGGTACAGCGCAATAATTGCAGCAATTATTTTTGTTCGTAATAAAACTAGATTGGGATATCTAATTGCAGGTGTATTGTCTTGGATAACTTTGGCATTTTGGTTGATGGATAACTTTTTTGTTGTTTTTCAGACTTCGTTAATTGCTTCCAAACCCAATGATTTGATGATTCTTAGAAATTTTATAGGGTTATTTGTGGTAGCAATTACTGTTATTTCATCTCATAATCTATTTCACAAGGTTTTTGATTATCAGTCTAAAGGAAAACCTATCTAATTTTATTATTGAACTTCTCTTTTTAATTTAAGCAAAACATTGTTAGTTATTTTTAACAAACCATCAATGCTAGGATCTTCTGTAAATTCTCTTGTCATAAGTTATAATGAGAATTTTTTAACATAACCAGTTGTATGTGATTTTGTATTACAATATTATTTTTTGAGCCTATGCTACCTAGAAATCTGTGAAAATGAGTCTTTAGAAATACTGAGATTTTCAAATTTTGAAGGGTGAATGATTTTTGCCAATATTTCTAGCCCTTCAATTGTTCTGATACTGGGCTTGCTAAAAAATGAATTTGCATCTACTGCATAAACTTGGTTTTTCTTTACTGCTTTTAGTGAATTCCATTCCTTGTCATTTTTTAAAGAATTTTTATATTCTAAAACTGTCCGCTTAACATCAAAACCACATGGCATCAAAACTATGATGTCTGGATCTGAATCTTTAATCACTTGAAAATTTAATCGTCTTGAATGTTCTCCTGTTTTACTAATTAGATTTAGTCCTCCGGCAATATGGATCATTTCTGAAATCCAATGACCTGCAGTAAAAAATGGATCAATCCATTCTATTGCTAAAACTTTTGGACGTGTTGTGATGTTTTCTTTTTTTACATTTTGTATTCTTTTCTCAAGAGAATTTACTATTTCTTTTGCCCGTGTTTGTTTCTTGAGAATTTCTCCCAGCTCCATCACAGAATTTAGTATTTCTTGAATATTGTGGGGATCCATTGAGTGCAATTTTGGTTTTCGATTAAGAATAGATATTGATTCTTGAACTTGATTGGTATAAGCTGCACAGGCTTCACAAGTTTCTTGTGTTATTATCAGATCTGGATCAGCTTTTTTTAGATTCTCTCTATTTAACACAAAAATATTCTTCCCTGAATTTAGTAGTTCACAAGTTATTTTATCGATCTCATTACTTGATAATTTTTCAGAATTTATTACAGAGTTAATTACAATTGGCTTTGATTTTGCACCATGAGGATATTTGCATTCATGTGTTACTCCAAAAAGATTCTCCTCAACTCCGAATTCATATAGTAATTCAGTAGCGCTGGGCAAAAAAGAGACAATTCTCTTTATTGTCATGATCTTTTGTAGTGATGAGTCACTTAAACATCATACGCTTACCAATTATCAAATAAATTGATCAGACATAATTAATAGGCTCAAATCAGTCATAAATCACTGTGCCTTCTGATTCACAAGAGATTAGACATTCAATTTTAATGAAGTGGCATGAAACTCTTTCAAAATATGGAAATCTTTTTTCCTCAGATTCTATTAGTGGAACTACTCCTCCTTCTGTCTTTGTGGGTTCTTATAATTATCCCAAAGTCTTTGTAGGCCCAATGGTTCCGCCCATCCATGGAGATACAACCCTTCTTGACAGTCCAGAGAAATGGATTGGAAAATCCCTTGAAGAAATTGTAAATTTTAGATTAAATTTAATTCGTGGAACCCGAAAAATATCCATAGATGCAACTGAAGGACGTTACATTGAAAATCTCCAAGAGGTTACAATGTCCTCAAAACCAATCGATTCAGATTTAGTATTTACAAAATCTCCTTCCTCCAATATTTCCCTTGATGGTGAAAGTGCACCATTTGGTCCTATGGGTGAAATAAAATCGGCTAAATTTTCTGGAACATCTTCAGTAAAATCTGTTGAAAAAGTTTTCTACGATCATGACTTGAAAGCGCAAGATGCTGTGTTGAATCTATATAATTCTGGTATTGAAATTTCTAAAATTCAAAAGTGCTTTAGTATTGGAATGCTTGGTCAAAAAAGAAAAATTGTTCCAACAAAGTGGAGTATTACTGCCACTGATGATATTATTTCAAATTCCCTCGTGGAAAATATTCTTGACTATAGTTTGATAGATATCTGTAAGGTTTTTACTTATGGGCATCTTGGAAATCAATTTTCTGTGGTGCTATTTCCTCATAGGTGGGTTTTTGAAATGATTGAGGCATGGTACTCTAATGGAATATTGGGATTTGGTTCTGACTCTGAGGATGCCAGAGGTATTGATCATCCTCCTGTAATAGCTGGTGCCTATTTTGCTGCAAAACTTGGAGTTTTGGAATATCTGTCCAAAAATAACATTCAGGCCGGTGTTGTGATTTTAAGAGAAATAAGACCCGAGTATGCAATTCCTGTTGGAGTTTGGCAAGTTAGAGAAGGAATACGGGAAGCAATGAAACAAAAACCCTTGACTGCTGATAACTTTGATAATGCTTTACTGATTGCATCTCAAAAAATGAGTATTGGGAAATCAGAATGGATTTCCCATGGTAAAATTTTAGATGTGATTCGACAAAAATCTATTGTTGATTATTTTTAATCCTTTTTTCTTCTTTATGGATTCATTCTAAAACAAGTTTCCTGAATCTTTATCTGTGTATAGTAAAAAATATGTTTGCCCTGCAAGGTATGTTTTATTGAATTGATAAATAATTGGATTAATTTCAGCTAAAATATTGCCAATAGTAATTTTCTCCTCTCTGAATTGCTGTAATAAATTTAGAAACTCTCTTTTTTCAAATTTATTGAGGTTTGCAGAAAAAAATCCAAAAATATGCATTATTACATTACTATGTGATTTTGTTGTGGGTTTACTGATAAATGCCTCTTTGAGATGTTTTTCATACTCATCAATGATTTCTTTTAATTCTGATTTATTGCTGTTTGAAACAATATTTCCTAATATTTTTAATTTGGTTTGATCATGAGCCATTAACATGAACTTGTTTGCTGTATGAAATTCTACAAGATCTTTCATTTTTTCTGAGATCTTGATATTTTCAAATCTCTCCAATACAAATTCTCTAATCTCTTCCTCTGATACTTTGATTTTATTATTGGCTTCTAGATTTTTGCTCACTTGACTATGTCTTTTCAATTTGCATATAAGGAAAGACTGCTGTATTTCCTAGTGCCATTCTAAATTGTTTTTGATTTTTGTATTACCACTAGATTTAAAATTAGCACTAGTTTAAATATGATTAGAGAAAAAATACACTAATGAAAGCAGCAATAACCTCTATCATCGCAGCTATCCTGATTGCCTCATCTGTGTCTTTTGCATATGCCGAAGTACCTGGTTGGGTTAAAAATAACGCAGGCTGGTGGGCAGATGGAACAATTTCTGAATCTGAATTCCTCACTGGAATTGAATTTCTAATAAAGGATGGCATTATCACTGTTCCTCCAACAGCAATACCCATTCAGTCATCTGAGGGAGTACCAGATTGGGTTAAAAATAACGCAGGCTGGTGGGCAGATGGGATTACTTCTGATGGAGAATTTGTAAATGCAATTACACATTTGATTAAAACTGGATTAATTACGGTCTCATCAAGTGTTGAATCAGAAAAAACTATGGAAACAACATCTAATGCAGTTGATTCTGAATTAGCTTCACTTAAAGCAGAACTTGAAAAATGCTCTGAAATTGTTAAAGCATACAAAAGACTTGATTGTGAAAAACCAATCAAAAAAGCCATTGAATTATACGAATACAAAAGAGATGCCCAAGCATTTGTGGTTGGACCAATCACCTACTATTGGGTCGGAATGGGTTCTCAAGGTAATGACTTTGAAATTAGTCCTTCAGGACAAGCAATCTTGACAATACGTATGTTGGCAGAAAATAATGACTCCCAAATAAGATCTCTTAATTGTACCAGTCCATCCATATGTGCTTATGATGTTTGGGATGGTTCAAAGTCATTCAAATACTCTGGAATGGATTTCACGAGTGGCCAAATTGTTTTGAATCCTGGTGATGCCAGAGTCTTCAATATTTTGTTTGGACCAAACATTGGATATGGTGGAACAGAATTCAAGTATGACCCATCAAAAAGTTACGAGTTTAGAATCAATGAGGATTTTGGAAAACTCAGTATTCAATTAGACTTGGAGTGACTTCCAATTCTTCTATTTTTATTTAATTCAAATATCCTTATTCAATGAAAGGGCATAAATCCCCCGTTACTAATTCTATAGTGAACAGATGGCTGAAAACTATTCAGAATCAAAATTTGATGATTATGGCATTTATGTTATTGATCAAAATAAAGAATTCTTGTTTCCAAACGTAGAGATTAAAATTGAAAAAATTAGTCCAAATGTATTCTCTTATAATCGAAAAGATTCTGAAAACAATCTTGTTGAAAAAATGATCCCAACAAAGGAAGAACAACTAATTCTTGAATTTACCCCCATTCGTCCTGTTAATTATCCAGCTCGTAGAACCAATTATGTTTACTTGGATTTTGAAACTCCTGTCTTTTTATCTGAAGGTTCCGCTGCCAAAATTTTCGTCCGTTGTCCAATTGAAATAGGCGTGTTTCTAATACATGATGAACGAAAAGATTCACTAGATTGGTTCACATGTGATCCTTTTAATTCCAGATTTGGGCTATATGGAAATCCTGAATCTGGAACTTTATGTAAATATGCCAAATCTGATATTGTCGAATCTTATGATGATTCTATTCCTTTTTTTAATGCTGTAATGGAAGTTAATCTGAAAAATAATTTAGATAAAGGTTATCTTGTTTCAAAAATCATATTTCCTATTTCTGATAATTCAGTTTATTATGATCATTCTAAAGCAATAATTGATTCATTAGATGTGGTGTTAAGAAAAAAAGTTATTTTGGAAATAATTGACGTGGCATCAAAACCAATTATTACTGATTGGAAAATTGCACCTACATTTGAACATATAACATCAATAAAGAGAATGGATATGGGTCTTGAATAATGGTTTTTGAATTTTTACATGGTTTAGATGAAATTCATATTACTGAAGGACTTACTCTTCTAAGCTTACTCATAGGTGGAATAATAATTGGTGTGGGAATTATAGTTGCAAGAACTGTTCGATTACTTTTTACAAAATATTATGCACCAAAACTTTCACAGGATGTTGCAAAGAATTTCAGCAAACTACTGTATTTTGGAATAATAATAATATCATTTCTAATTTTTACATCTACTACTGGTGTTGATTTTTCTGGTTTGCTTGTTGCTGGTGGTATATTTGGAATAATTATTGGATTTGCAACACAGTCTGTAGTTTCTAATCTTATTTCTGGTGTATTTTTAATGATAGAGAAACCAGTAAAACAAGGTGATAAAATTGAAATTCCTGGATCCGACATATCTGGCACTCTATTAGATATAAGCACGTTTTCTACGCGAATTAGAAGATTCGACGGTACTATAATCCGAGTTCCTAATGAATCCTTTTTTACTTCTAACATTAGATCACTAACGTCTACATTAGTTCGAAGATCAGAAGCAGTGGTTTCTATTGCCTACAAAGAAAATATTGACGGCGCTATATCTGTTATCCGAAAAGAAATTCGAAAAAGCATGCCATTTGTTTTAATTTTGCCTGAACCTGATTTTCGAATTAAGGAACTGGCCGATTCAGGCGTAAATATTGAAATTTTGGTATGGCATACCCGTGAAGACTGGGATGAAGTTGGTCCAAAACTACTCAAGGTTGT